>JBAXYX010000083.1:0-9947 GCA_041670625.1 Lentimicrobiaceae bacterium
TCGTTGATTCCATTTATCACCTTTATTGAGGTAGTAGGATCAATAAAGTTAGCGGTTCCTATTTGTATTGCTGATGCACCGGCAAGCAGGAATTCTATGGCGTCAGCAGCAGTAGCTATGCCACCCAGGCCTATAACGGGTATTTTGACTGCTTTAGCTACCTGCCATACCATGCGCAGGGCCACAGGCTTAACAGCCGGTCCTGATAATCCTCCGGTAATAGTTGAAAGTACCGGTCTGCGTTTCTCGGCATCAATAGCCATTCCCAGTAAAGTGTTGATCAATGAAACAGCATCTGCACCTGCTTTTTCAACAGCAAGAGCAATTTCCGATATATTCGTCACATTAGGTGAGAGTTTGACTATAAGTGTTTTATCATAAACATCCCTTACGGCCCTGGTGACTTCCATGGCCGAGCTGGTACTAGTCCCGAATGCCATCCCCCCCTCTTTTACATTCGGGCAGGAGATATTCAGTTCAATTGCGGCTATATGATCCAGCTTGTTCATTTCCTTGGCAACCTTAACATAGCCTTCAATAGTTGAATCGGATACATTGGCTATGACGTTGGTAGTGTATTCTTTTAATCCCGGATAAATTTCTTTTACAAAATACTCAATTCCCTTATTTTGAAGTCCGACGGCATTAAGCATTCCCATGGCTGTCTCGGCCATACGGGGATAAGGGTTTCCTTCACGGTGTTTTGAAGTAGTGGCTTTAACTATAATTCCTCCCAGGGCATTAACATCAATAAAATCATCAAATTCCTTACCGTACCCAAAGGTTCCTGATGCCGTGAGTACAGGGTTCTTTAACTGAAGATTATGAATTTTAACAGCCAGGTTAGCCATAATTGTTAATTTATGTGATCCTTAATTAGTTTATGCATCCAATATTAGTTTATGCATCCAATGAACATCCAGCTTCATTTTCAGAGGTCCATCCCTTCAACTGCCTGCTGTTGAATACCGGACCGTTAGTACAAACGCTTACATTACCTTCCACACTTTCAACCACGCAACATAGGCATGCACCTATTCCGCAGGCCATCGTATTTTCAAGTGATACTTCGCAGGGAATACTCCTTTTTTCAGCCAGGAAGGCAATTGCCCGCATCATACCATCAGGCCCACAACAGTAAATCTTGTCGAAATGAGCTTTTGTTTTCCCATTAAGTATGGAATGTTCTGTTACCATTCCTTTTTCACCTGTGCTTCCATCTTCGGTAGCAATGAAAACATTGCCAAACTTCTTATAATCCTCTGCCAGCATGATGTCGTCACCGGTTCTTCCACCGATAAGGATATTCACTTGGTTGCCTTTCGCGCAAAGCTGTTCGGCAAGTAAGTACAGGGGAGCTACTCCGCAACCGCCGCCTACTAATAAGACCTCTTTGTTCACGGTGAGCTGGAATCCCTTGCCAAGAGGAAACATAACATTGACTTTTTGCCCGGCTGCAAGGGATGCCAATGTTTGAGTACCCGGGCCTATCACCTTTATCAGCAGATGAATGGTCCTTTTTTCCCTGTCGACCCTGTGGATGGAGAATGGACGTCTGAGAAAGGTCACTTCCGACTTATCTACCTTCACTTCCACGAACTGTCCGGGAATTATTTCAGGCAAATCAGCATCCGACATCAGTTCAAGCAGATTGTGCTTTTGATTCAATTGGAGGTTACTGATAACAGTGAGATCGGTAAGTTGCTTTTTCATAATTGAAGAATGAAGTATAAAGATATAAAAAAGTCCGTAAAGATTACGGACTTAATGGCTATTTAGTTTCTTCTGTCTGTTCGGGAGCAGCGGGTGTTTCTCCTTCTGTTTCCGTACTTCCGGGTTCTTCATCCATATTAGCACTGATCAAACCGAGTTCAGTCAGCATATTGTACCAGCCAATTATCTTTTGCATATGTGAAACATAAACCTTGTTTTTATCATATTGAGGCAGCATTTCACCAAAGAACTGTTTGGCTTTATTATTATCGCTTTTCATCTCCGGAGTAGGCTTGCCTTCAAGCTTTTCAAACATGGTCTTGAGAACCTCCCTGAGAGGCATATCACCTGATTCAGTGTAAATACTGATTTCTTCAAGGGTGCTGATCTTATCATGTGAGAATGCCTGGAATCGCTTCTGGTCAATGATTGATTCAACTATAATTCCATTTTTAGCCTGTGCAACCATCTTGTAGAGACCGGGTTTCCCGGCAATGGCCATAATTTCCTTTAAGTTCATACAGTTAGACATTTATTTTGCCACAAAAATAGAAAATTTACCGGATATTTAGCTATAAAACCTACTGAAGTCATATAATCTTGTAATTCTGATATTCTCCCGGTCTCCAGCCTGTTAAGGCTTCTATGCTATGAAGTACCCTTGATTTTAATGGTAATTTTCTTTTACTTGGATCAAAGGAGAAGTCCCAGTTCAATGCATTTATTCTCTTTTCCATCACCTTTGGATGTGTTCCTTTGAAGTGCGTTAATGAATCAACCTGTGAATAGTCAAAGGAGTCAACTTTAGGTATTTTCTTTTCTACCCATTCATCATTATGCCACAACTTGTTAAATGTTTGCTGTTTAGCTTGCTGAGCTTCAGGTGGTTTAACCCATCCGTAATGATACATAGTTGCATGGACCCTTTTCACTTTAAGTGGACGGTTGTTCTTTCGGAATCCTTGTGCATCACGATAGGAACGGATGGCAGGGTCATTCTTAATTACCCTTACTTCCCGCCGGTACCAGCGACGACTGTCACCCACGAAGTCATAAGAACCATAAAAATGCTGATAGTCCATCAGTAATCCCTCCACTTCAGGCTGGTCTTTCCACATGATCATCGCTTCCTTCAAAGCAGGGAGGTACTTTTCATGAAGTACTTCGTCGCCTTGTATATAAACAGCCCAGTCACTTTCAGGATCCATGGCATCGAATGCTTTATCTGTTTCTACCGCCAGCACTCTCCCTCCTTCACGCAGACTATCATCCCAAACGGTATCTATAATTTTAATTTTCGAAGAGTTTATTTGTTCAATCAACTGACGTGTTTGATCTTCCGATTTCCCTACAGCCACCATCACTTCATCACACAAAGGTAAGATTGAGGTAATAGCTTCCACAATCGGATAGTCAAACTTGATTGCATTACGTATAAATGTAAAACCTGAAACTTTCATGCCGGTAATTTGTCTGCAAAAGTATGAATTTTGAGCACTCAGAAAAGCATTCAAATAATTGATGTTCAATCCATAGATAATCAACTTGTTACCACTATTTCAATCCTGATAATACCTCAAAAGTTACGGAAGGTAATTTTTACAAAAAGCACTTTAGTCATTTGTACTCATATTATTTATAAATAGCATTATATCAGCCTGTTAGCTTCAATTTTTCTGATACCAACATGCATATGTTCTGAAACCTCTGTAACATATTGACAGTAAACCGGATAAAGCACTTTTTTAAAATGATATCCTCCTGAGAATCGCCTGTATGATTTCTTCCCCGGCACTTCCCTTAACAAGCTCTTAAAAGTTGCTTACGCTCTCAAAAATGCTCCTATACAGACGCCAGCCTTGGGAACTTCGGGATCGGGAGCGAGAGGGAGACGCCAGCGTGGCGTCTGTACGAGGGCTTCGTATCGGGAGGAGAGGGGGAGGGACAACAAAAAAGCCTGCACGAGGTTGGTACAGGCTTTTGTAAGGCTCAAAATCTGATAATATCAATTTAAACAGCAGGTTCCGGCTTCTTTTTGCCCCACTTGATAAGAACGGATTGTACATCCTTGAACTTTATAGGTTTCGGCAGATAATCAACCATGCCTGCATTTAAATAGCGTTCACGGTCACCGGGCATTGCGTTGGCTGTAATAGCAATAATTTTAGGACGTTCCGGTTCCGTATATCGTTCACAGATAATCTTGGTTGCTTCCATTCCGTTCATTACAGGCATCTGGATATCCATCAGGATAATGTCGTATTTCTTGCGGTCAAGCATTTCAAGTACTTTTCGACCGTTTTCAACAGCATCAATCTTATATCCCATTTTATTTAACAGGGTAATTACCAGATCCTGGTTTGTAATATTATCTTCTGCCAGCAATATGCGCATAGGCAGCTTATCAGCAAGCTCCTTGTCAATATTGTGATCCGCAAGGTTATTTCTCCGGTTTCTTGTTTCGGCAATTACACGCAGCACCTCTTCAAACAGTTCTGCTAACTTAATAGGTTTTGAAAGTTGAGCATCAAAGATTTCAGTAGGGAGCTTATTGATCTTACCTAATGACGTAAGCATGATCATCGGGATATCTCCTTTAAACGGAATGGATTTGATGATTTTTCCTAACTCGAGTCCATCCATCGAAGGCATCTGCATATCCACCACTGCCAGTTCAAAGGGCTCTTCGTTTTCATCAATCATCTCCAGTGCTTCCTGTCCTGATTTTGCTGTAAATGGAATCATCCCCCATGATTCAAACTGAAGTGAGAAAATATGGCGATTGGTTTCATTGTCGTCAACAATAAGGACCCTGCTGTTTTTAAGCTCGGGTATCTGTCCGCGGACGTATAGTTTGGTCCTGCCAATTTCGGAAGTAGCTAATTTGATGGTAAAGAAGAAAGTTGAACCTTTTCCTAACAGGCTTTCAACCCATATTTTACCACTCATCAGGCTGATAAGGTGTTTAGCAATAGCCAGGCCCAAACCTGTTCCACCATAACGGCGGGTAGTTGATGAGTCGGCTTGGGTAAATGCTTCAAATAAGATATTAAGTTTTTCCTGGGCAATTCCAATTCCACTATCTTTTACTGAGAACTGAAGTTCTTGGAAACCATCACTTTCAGCAGTCTTCTCAATGGAAATAAATATTTCACCTTCTTCAGTAAATTTTATGGCGTTATTAATCAGATTAATGACAATTTGTTTGAGCCTGTTAATATCACCAACCAGGAAAGGTGAAACATCGGGTTGTATCAGATAAAGCAGGTCAATTCCCTTTTCAACAGCCTTAGGTGCGAATATATCAAGCGCATCTTCAATACAATTGCGTAGTTCAAAAGGAGCTTCATCAAGGCTCAGGCTGCCGGACTGTATTTTGGAAAAATCAAGAATATCATTAATAATGGTCATCAGATTATCTGAACTAACCCTTAAAGTTTCAATATAACTCTGTTGTTCCGGGTTTAACGGAGTATCAAGTAGCAAACTGGTCATGCCAATCACTCCATTCATAGGAGTTCGGATTTCATGACTCATCATGGCCAGGAAGTCTGATTTCATCATATTTTCAGCTTCAGTCTCCTCTTTGGTCCTAATTAAATCACCTTCCTGAAGCTTAAGATATTCCAGCCTTTTTAATTCAGCTTTAAGTTTATCATTTTCCTCAATTAACGCTTTAATCTCAGGATTTTGCATTGAATTCTGATTATTATTTTCCATAAAGCTGCTTTTATCTATGATAAAGTTAGAGATTCCTTTTCAAGAAACTAAGTTAAAAACTTTATCAATACAACACCGTCATTAGTTGAAAAAATATTGTTTACTTATTCTTTATCATCAATATTATAAAATGTAACCCTGTAAAATGGCCATTTTTGCTGTTTTTCCAATAAAAAGAATTCAGTCGTAACCTGTCAAAAATCAGTAAACTGATCAACGGAACTATAATATGTTGATTTAAAGAATGATACTCTGAAATACTCGTAAATCAACGTTCATTTGATCATTTGCTATCAGTCTTATCAGTAAACTCGTTATCAGGTAGGTCATCAGGTACGTCATCAGGTATGTCATCAGGTTTGCGATTAGGTTGGTGATTAGAATTATTATAATGCTCGCCATCAGGTTAGTCAGTTGTTAGTCATCAGGTTGCTGAAAACGTTCATGAAAACATTCCATATCAGGTTCAGAGCTGATTTAGCGTAAAGCATACCATAGCACTCAGCATAATGCACATCATAGCGTTCATGGTTTAGCCATTATGCGCATCATAGCTTTCATGGTTTAGTCATTATGCACATGATAGCGTTCATTAAACTTTGCGGTCATCAAATTTTAAGGTATTGGGCAGTATATGAATCTGAAACTTCACTCATCTTTTCAGGTGTACCTTCAAATACCTTAAATCCTCCCTTTTCTCCACCTTCAGGCCCAAGGTCAATGATCCAGTCTGCGCACTTGATTACATCAGGATTATGTTCAATAACAATTATACTATGTCCCTTATCTATAAGCGCATTGAAGGAGTCCAGCAGTTTACGGATATCATGGAAATGCAAACCTGTGGTGGGCTCATCAAAAATAAACAGGGTAGGATTCTCAGAGGTGCCTTTAATAAGAAAGCTGGCCAGTTTTATTCGCTGAGCTTCACCTCCGCTGAGGGTATCTGATGATTGCCCGAGCCTGAGATAACCCAAACCGGTATCAGCAAGTGGTTTAAGTTTAGCAATAATACGGGCATCGATGTTGTTGTTCACAGCACCCAGGCTGAAAAAGTCAATAGCCTGGTCAACGGTCATTGCCAGCACATCAGCAATACTTTGCCCCCGGTATAGAACATCCATTACCTCATCTTTAAACCGTTTGCCTTTGCAGCTTTCACAAACCAGGTAAATATTGGCCATGAACTGCATGCCAATCTCAACCACCCCTTCTCCTTCACATTCTTCACAACGTCCACCGGCAATATTGAAACTGAAAAAGCCGGGTTTATAACCTCTTGTTTTAGCAAGTGGTTGGTCAGCGTACAAAGCCCTGATATCGTCGTATGCTTTAACATAAGTTGCAGGATTTGACCTGGTGGAGCGCCCTATCGGGTTCTGGTCAACCATTTCAACATCTGCAATTCGTCCATAATCACCTGAGAGTTTGTCAAATTTACCGGTCTTTTCACCATACCCTCCGTAAATTTTCTTTAAGGCAGGGTATAAAATCCTCTTTACCAACGAGGTTTTCCCAGAACCACTAACTCCTGTTACAGCAACCAGAACGTTTAGAGGGAATTTTACATCGAATCCTTTAAGGTTATTCTCGCGCACGCCTGAAAGCTCGATATAATCAGTCCATTTACGCCTTTGCGCCGGGATATCAATATTCATTACTCCATTTAAATACTTAGCAGTCAAGCTGTCGCCTTCTCTTTTCAGCTCTTCAAAAGTTCCTTTAAACACTACTTCGCCGCCATTCTCACCTGCCAGGGGGCCAATATCAACAATATAATCCGACTGGCGCATGATCTCTTCATCATGTTCAACCACAATAACCGTATTTCCCAAGTCCCTCAGTTGCTTAAGTACTTTAATCAGCAGGTTTGTATCACGAGGGTGCAAACCAATGCTGGGTTCATCCAGAATATACATAGAACCCACCAGGCTGCTTCCAAGAGAGGTAGCCAGGTTAATCCTCTGTGATTCTCCACCCGACAGGGTGGAGGAGAGGCGGTTGAGAGTGAGATATCCTAATCCGACATCAAACAGGAATTGTAACCTGTTGATAATCTCTAATATCAAACGGCGGGCAACAGCCTGGTCAGTGGGGTTGAGTTCAAGATTCCTGAAAACTTCCAATGACTGGCTTAAGGGCATCAGCACAATATCCGTAATGGTATAGTCATTGATCTTTACAAAGTTGGCATCTTTGCGGAGCCTTGTACCCCTGCAGTCAGGGCATACTGTTTTACCACGATATCTTGATAAAAGAACCCTGTATTGGATTTTATAGGCCTGTTCCTGAACAAATTTAAAAAAGGCATGGAGTCCGCCAAAATACTGATTACCATCCCAAACAAGTTGCTGTTGTTCAGCGGTGAGATCAAACCACGGTTTGTGAACAGGAAATCCGAATTTATAAGCATTATTAACCAACTCATCTCTCCATTCGCTTAATTTCTCACCTTTCCAGCAGGCAATAGCATTTTCATAAATGGAAAGACTTTTATTTGGAATAACCAAATCTTCATCTATTCCGATTACATTTCCAAAACCCTCACAGGTTTTGCAGGCGCCATAAGGATTATTGAAACTGAAAAGATTGATAGAAGGTTCTTCAAACGTGATTCCGTCAGCTTCAAACCGATTGGTGAATGTTTCGCGCCAGGTCCTTTCTGTCAATTCCATTAAACAAGTACATTCACCTTCTCCTTCGTAAAAAGCTGTTTGCACAGAATCAGCTAATTGTGAATACAGATCCTCATCATCATGACGTATGGTTACTCTTTCAATGATGATATAGTAACTGGCTTTTTTATCGTGATCAAGGCCAATAACTTCCTCAATACGTTTAACTTCCTCATTTATTAATATCCGGCTGAAGCCTTGTTGCAAAAGTATTTTTAACTGGGCATGGAGAGGTCGATTATGTTTCAGAATCAGCGGGCACAAAATCATGGCTTTAGTAGCAACCGGCTGAGCCAAGAGGTAATTTACAACATCACTTACGGAGTCGCGTCTGACTAATTTACCGGAAACAGGGGAGTAAGTCTTGCCAATACGAGCAAAGAGGAGCTTTATATATTCATAAATTTCAGTAGAAGTACCAACTGTAGACCTGGGATTGCGTGAATTCACTTTTTGCTCTATCGCGATGGCAGGTGAAATGCCGATAATCTGGTCAACCTCAGGTTTAGCCATTCTGCCAAGGAATTGTCTGGCATAAGCACTCAAACTCTCCACATATCGGCGTTGTCCTTCTGCGTAAAGCGTATCAAACGCAAGAGAAGATTTTCCTGAACCTGATAAACCGGTAAAAACAATTAGCTGGTTTCTGGGAATAGCAAGCGAGATATTCTTGAGATTGTGTATTCGGGCCCCCTTTATGAGGATGTATGATTGTTTTATTTCTGCGCTGTTCATTAAGTAAAGTCTTTCAAAGTGGCAAAATTAATTTTTTTATGTGAATATTGTTTTGAATTAATTTTTAGTGTACATTTGTTCCGAAAGAAAAAGTGAATACCTCTTTCATCATACTGTTCAAATTGTATCACTAACCAAATAGGAGAAAACATATCGGATAAATATCTACGCTTTTAATTTCTAACATAAAAGGAGGTGCTATGTTGGCCCAAATGGTTAGCGATCAGGAGCTAATTAACAGGTATTTGTCAGGTGATGAAATCTGCCTGGAACAGTTGATCCATCGTCATAAATCTAAAGTTTATTCCTATATCCTTATGGTTATTAAGGATAAACAATCTGCTGATGATATCTTTCAGGATACCTTCATCAAGGTTATTTTTACCCTCAGGTCAGGGACCTATAAGGAAGAGGGGAAATTTATCCAATGGGTAATGCGCATTGCCCATAATCTCGTTATTGACTATTTCAGAAAAGCAAAAAGACTGCCTGTCGTTGAAAATCAGAACGATGATTATAATATATTGGATAACCTCAGTATCTATGATGAATCGGTAGAGGATAAAATTATTACCGAGCAGGTACATCAGGATATCCGCGATATGATTGAATACCTCCCTGCTGAGCAGCGTGAGGTATTGGTTATGCGGCATTATGCCGATATGAGTTTTAAAGATATCGCTGAACAAACTGACGTGAGCATTAACACTGCTTTAGGCAGAATGCGTTATGCCCTCATTAATCTTCGCAAAATGATGGAGAAAAAGGAGATTAAATTATCGGTGGATTAAACTCTGAAAAAAATCCTCTTTATTTTATAATTTTTATACTAAAGGCTTCTTGTTAGCGTTTCATTTGTAAACGAATAAACTAACAATCTATAGCCTATGACAAGAAGTTATACCCACTTAAAACTAAATATTTCTGAAGCTGATACTAAACTGGAGGAGGATTATTCTACCGATATGAAAGCGAAAATAGTGACTCCGAGTGATGCGGTAATCAGAAATATTCTGAATTATTCAAAAGCATTATCTGCATGGCCTCTTAAGCTTACAGGTAATATTAGTTTAATCTTGCTTAATTAATAGTAATGTTGGTTAA
>JBAXYX010000084.1:0-9880 GCA_041670625.1 Lentimicrobiaceae bacterium
CCTCTTTCCGATACCAGGGAGCCATCATTTATAATTGACAAGGCTCTTTATGAATCAAACACGGTATTGCCAAAAACACCAACCGGTAATTTATCCACTCACTTCATGAACGGGTATGCATATGCCCTCAGTACTTTTACACCGGTACAATATAATCCACTGGAAGGCAGTTTATCATACTTTCAAACAATCACTATCACTATTACAACCACTGAAACATCAAAAGCAGAAAACGCGCTTCTCAACCTTACATCTAATGACCGGGTGAAGGCACGTTGCCTCAAGTATGCACAAAATCCTGAAAAAGTAAGTTTGTATGCCAACCCTGCCCGCTCTACTGATAGTTATGATGTTCTGATCATTACTGCCCAGAATTTTAAGAGTCAGATGCAGCAAATGGTAAACCTTTACAAACAGCAAGGACTTAAAACAGTTATCACTTCAACGGATGATATCCAGTCGCAGGTGAGTGGTGCCGATATGCCTGAAAAAATCAGGAATTACATCATTCAGCAGTATCAGGAATCAGGCATCAGCCAGGTAATCCTGGGTGGCGATGTGGAACATGTGGCTTACAGGGGCTTCTATTGCTCTGTTCAATCTTCAAACGTTTATGAAGACAATGGCATTCCTTCTGATTTATATTATTCAGCACTTGATGGCAACTGGAATACGGATGGTGATGAGTTATGGGCCGAAATAGGTGAAGATGATTTGCTGCCGGATATTTCAGTTGGAAGAATGTCGTTCAGTAATACTTTTGAGTTATCGGCTATGATAAACAAAACGAACAGATATCAGAATAACCCGATAGCCGGAGAACTCAGGAATCATTTATTGGCAGGTGAAAACCTGTATGATAATCCTGAAACTTGGGGATCTGATTACTTGGAATTGCTTGTTGGTACACAAACAGAAAACGGTTATACCACAACTGGAATCCCCCGCGCTTATCCTATCCAGAAAATGTATGATGAAAACTCCACATGGTCACCCCAGGATTTGATGGATGCCATCAATTCAGGTCGTTCTTTTATTAACCATGTGGGCCATGCCAATGATACGTATTCCATGAAGTTCTATAATTCAGACATCACGAATAGCAATTTTGCAGGGGTAGACGGAATATTACATAACTTTCCAATAGTTTATACCCATGGGTGTATCTGCGGCGCTTTTGATGTTGATGACTGTATTGCTGAGCGAATGGTCAGCATTAATAACTTCGCTTCAGCATTTGTGGGCAACTCTAGGTATGGCTGGTTTAATGAAGGACAAACCGAAGGACCTTCTGCCCACCTTCATCGTGAATTTATGGATGCCTTGTTTACTGATAGTCTGAACCGGATTGGCAGCGCTCATATGGAATCAAAAATTGCCACTGCTCCATGGGTTAATGCGCCCGGGCAATGGGAAGAAGGTGCCTTACGCTGGTGCTTTTATGATTGCAATGTATTAGGAGATCCTGCAATGGCACTTTGGTCAAATGAACAAATTCCTATTGCTGTTGTCTATCCGACAAACATTAAAACAGGAAGTACAAGTTTTGAAGTTACCGTTACCAGTCAGGAAATACCTGCTAACAACCTGATGATTGCTGCAATAAAAGATGATATTCTAATTGGCAAAGGAATCACTAATCAAAATGGCATTGCCAATGTTGTTCTTGATTCTGCAATTACAGTGGCAGGGCCTGCTAATATTATTGTTTCCGGTTATAATTGCAAGCCGACTACTTATGTAACCCAATTTAGCGGCAACATTGGCATTGCTGATTACCGGTTACCAGCAGGCATCAATGTTTATCCAAATCCTGCTGATGACTTCATCACGGTAACATTCGATAACCCCAATACGCAAGGTACGGTCAAACTTCAAAACCTCACAGGTAAGACTATGAAGGAAATTAAAATGCCTTCCAATTGCTTAAAACTCATCATTGAAACAGATGATATTCAACCAGGCTTTTACTTCCTGCACTTGATAACCGATCAGCGGGATGAAACCATTAAAATCATCATTAAGTAATTAAAATCAGTCACCCCCAATAAACCACCACACGTGCTACGAAAATTAACTATTGCATTGGTACTATCCTTAATGATAATACCATACATTGAGGCTCAAAAGCCACGTAAACAGATGTACACACCCAATGATCCGGTATCATCGAAATACAAAGTGGATACCCGTATCGATAATATGTCCTATTGGCGTCGTATGGCTTCACTCGGACTTGTGCCTGTTCAACCTGACATTAAAGCTCCACTGGGTGTTTATGGTTCCAGCAAATTAGTTTCAAAGGGTATAATCACTGATAACTCACCTGATATTCCGGTTACCAGTCAAAATTCAACACAAAGCGAGAACTCTGTCTTTATTAATCCGTTGAATAATCAATCTATCCTTAACTCCAACAACAGCACTCCCCAACCTGCACAGTCAATATATGGAGCAAATTCATTTCTGTCAACTGATGCCGGTAACACATGGAGCGGATCTACTCAGGGCGCGGGCGGCTCAAACAGTGGCGACCCTGCTACTGCCATCAGCCTTTCGGGCAGGTATTATGTAGGTTACATTCACTCATCAGGAGGACAGGGGATATCCTATAGTACTGACCAGGGTAATACATGGACAGCAGTATTAGTTGCACCCGCTCCTTCAGGTTGGGGTAATATGCTTGATAAAAACCATCTATGGATTGATAACAGTCCAAAAAGCCCATATAATGGCTATTTGTATGATGCATGGACTAACTTTGGTGGTAATAATGATAATCAAATTGAAATTTGCAAATCATCTGACGAAGGGCTTACCTGGTCAGCAAGAACAAATATCAGTAGCACTGTAAATGCAGGAAGCCATAATCAGGGCGTTAATATTCAAACCGGGCCTAATGGTGAAGTTTATGCAATCTGGGCTATTTATGATTCATGGCCATCTGATGAAAAAGCTATAGGATTTGCTAAATCCCTTGACGGAGGAGCTACCTGGCTACCCGGAACCCGAATTATAGATAACATCAGGGGTATTAGAAACAGCGGAACTCATAAGAATATGAGAGTTAATAATTTCCCTACGATGGCTGTTGATATTAGTCAGAGTATTAATAGCGGCGCTATTTATGTTACCTGGACCAACATCGGCATTCCCGGAATAAACAGCGGGAATGATATGGATATCTATATGATCAAATCAACAGACCAAGGTGCCACTTGGACAACTCCTGTTAAGGTTAACCAAGATGCAGCAGGTGCTGGTAAGCAACACTTTTTCCCATGGATTACCTGTGACCCTGTTACCGGCAACCTGAGTGTTATTTATTACGATGATCGAAATGTAAGCTCCACTAAGTGTGAGGTTTACACCTCTAACTCTACGGATGGTGGTGCAACATGGTGGGATTTAAAAGTAAGTGATGTTTCATTCACCCCTACTCCTATAGGTGGTTTGGCTGATGGCTACTTTGGCGATTACCTGGGTAACCATGCCCGCGATGGCTGGGTTTATCCTGTTTGGACAGATAACCGCACCGGGATTGCCATGACTTATATTTCGCCTTACGTTACGGGTCCGCCACCAAACCAACCATGGCTGGTTTATGATGCTGTTTCACTAAATGATGCAGCCGGAAATTCAAATGGCCTCCTTGATTATGATGAAACTGCTTTGATTAATGTTTCCATTGAAAACCAAGGTGACCGTAATGCATTAAGTGTTAATGCAACCCTCTCAACCGACAACCCTTATGTTACAATTACCGATAATCAGGAACCGTATGGGGATATTCTTATTGACGCCACTGTTAATGTCAATGATGCCTTCGGTATTACGGTTGCAAAAAATATCCCTGATGGTGAAGATGTTATCTTTACTCTTACTGCTACTGACATCAATGACAGTACCTATGTAAGCAACTTTACACTCCAAGCTCATGCACCGGGTTTCAAAACAGGGCTCATCCTTCTGACTGATTTTGCAGGGAATGGCAATGGAAGGCTTGATGCGGATGAAACGGCTAATATACGTATCACTACCATCAACTCGGGCGACTATACCGTAAATGACGTTACTGGTTTGCTCACTTGCACAAGTCCTTATATTACAATCACAAATCCTTCAATTGATCTGGGCAATCTTGACCCGGGTCCTTTTCATGCAGTCTTTGCTGATTTTGGAATTCACGTATCTCCTGAAGCCATTATTGGCGATGTTGCTCATTTTACTTATACCATTAATTCCGACAATTATCAGGGTGTTAAAAACTTTAGTTTCCCTATTGGTCTTCTTCTTGAAGATTGGGAAAGTGGGGGATTCTCTTCTTTCAGTTGGCAGTTTGATGGCACTTCAACCTGGTCAATTACATCACAGGGTACATTTGAAGGCCAATACAGCGCACGATCTGGTATCATTGGAAACAATGCCACCTCTGAGTTAAAGCTTAATTATAATGTAATGCATAATGACTCCATTTCATTCTTTGTTAAGGTGTCATCTGAAAAGGATTATGACTTCCTCAAATTTTATGTAAACAATACTTTGCTGGGTCAATGGTCAGGAAGTACCGACTGGCAAAGAGTTGTATTCCCTGTAAGTTCCGGACAAAACAACTTCAAATGGGTTTATGCAAAAGATGCTGCTGATTTAGGTGACAGTGATGCAGCCTGGATTGATTATATCATTTTACCTGAATTATTACAGACTACTGCTTTTGCCGGTTCTGATGATGTTACATGTAGCAATACAGGATATCTTATGAATGGATCAGCTAATCATTCAGTCAGCACCTTATGGTCTACATCAGGTGATGGTACTTTTGATAATCCTGCTTCACTGAACTGCTTCTACACCCCGGGAATAAACGATGCACAAATTGGAACTGTAGCCCTTACCCTTACGGTTAACGGCCCGGCCGGTGAATTAAAAACAGACCAAATGATTCTGACTATTAGCAAACAGGCTGGCATTTCACCTATAGATGGTATAACAGTTTGTGCCGGTACCTTTGTTGAAATCACATCTGTTGCTACTGATTTCACTTCTGTTAATTGGGCTACTTCAGGTACAGGAATCTTTACTGATCCTGCTGCTCTAATTACAACATATCAGCCATCACCCGAAGATATTGCTGCCGGTAAGGTTACACTGTCTGTAAGTATTGGATCTGATGCTCCTTGCGGACCGGTAAGTACGAGCGTTGATGTTACAATTTTACCACTGCCAACAGCAACTATAGCAGGCTCTTCTTCAATTTGTACTGGTGAGTCTACTAGTACTGAGATCATCCTGACAGGTACCGCCCCATGGACCTTAGAAATAAGTAATGGGATCGGAACCATTCAAACCAGTGATAATCCATATTCCCTAACATTGACCCCTGCCTCATCTTTGGACTATGAAGTGGTGAGTGTATCTTCCGCTAATTCATGTCAGAATACAGGCTCCGGTATTTACTCCGTAACTGTAAATGAACTCCCGGTAGTAACCGTTTCATCTGATACAACCATTTGCGCTGATCATTCAGTAGCAGTAATTGCCGAATCACAAGATGATGTAAGCTACCTGTGGTCACCAGGAAACCAAACATCGTCATTCATTACCGTTGATTCAACCGGTTATGGCTTAGGTATTCAACCGATAAGTGTATTGGTTACAAACAATCAAACAAATTGTCAGTCAAGTGCCCAAACAAGTGTAACTATTGAAGATTGTACAGGTATTGATGAAACAACAAGCTCTGAATTGTCAGTATATCCTAATCCTTCCAATGGAACATTTACGCTTAAACTTGCCTCAAACGTTCTAAAGAAGTACAACCTTGAACTGTATGATGCAACCAATAAATTGGTTTACAAACAAACTAATGTACCGGTCAATTCTGCAGGAAGTGTAACAATCCATACTTCAGGATTAACCGCTGGCATCTACACTTTATATTTAAAGGGAGAAGAAAATGTGTTTAGCACCAAAATGGTGATTAAAAATTAACCTGTTCTCCTGTTAATCTATTCATACCCGTGCTGCATGATAAGTGTAGCACGGGTTAATAATTTTATCTTTGTTTATCAGGGATCGCACAAATCACATCATATTATTTTAACCTGACATTACCATTTCAGTTGGTTGCGGTTCGTTATTTAAATTGATTATAAATTATACCAAAAACCAGATAAGTTGTTGACCCTCTACAATTTTAATTATTTTTGTAAGGGATATTTTATTGAAACAGTTTTTTTGTTATAATGAATTCACACACAACATTTTATCAATTAATAATAGCAAACATCAATGAAAAAACATCTTTACATGTTTAAACAAAACCACAAACTATTTCAACTGCTGTTAGTATTAGTTCTGACACTCGGGAATGTAATGAGTTTTGCTACAGACTATCGCTATAGCGATAGCTGGGGGAAGCAGGGCTTAAGTTTGAAACGACAAAGTACGGAGAGTATCAGTCTTAACTTTTCCATGCAGCACTTCAGTTTTGAAGACCGTGATATTAATGGAGTAAAAATGACAGGCATTTCATTTTCCGAATCATTGTTGCCAAATGATGAAGGGAATCCTGATTTACCGGGCTTTGGTCGGTATATTGCGATTCCTCAGGGCGCAACTCCAATTCTTGAAATTGTAAATATGCGTACAGAGCGATTTTCAAATATCGAAATTGCCCCGGCTCCCCGTATCCCTCTTGATACCGAAACCAGTCCTCTTGTATATACGAAGAATCAACAAATTTATAGCAGAAACGAATCCTTTCCTGCTCAGCCTGTAAGTTTGGATAACTTTACTCAAATTCGCGGAGTTGATGTATGTATGTTAAACATAGTACCTTATCAGTATAATCCGGTTACTAAAGAGCTTATTGTTTATCGTGATATTGAAATCAATGTTCGCTTTGAAGGTGGTAATCGCCAATTTGGAAATGAAAAATACAGAAGCAAATGGTTTGATGAAATTCTGGAAGATGTGATCTTCAACTATTCTTCACTTCCTGTAATTGATTATGACAAACAGGCTGCAAATAAAACGCGTTCAACAGGTTATGATTATCTCATCATCGTTCCTAATGACCCGATATTCTCCCAATGGGCTGATTCAATCAAACAATTCCGAAACGAGCAAGGTATTTATACCGGTATAGTGAAATTATCAGATATAGGCACCAATGTTAATGCAATAACACTTGAAAACTATATTAACGAGGCTTATAACACTTGGGACATACCCCCTACCGCCGTACTTTTATTAGGTGACTATGGCACTGCTTTTTCTAACACCAATTCAATCATTTCTCCGATTTGGGATAGCTATTGTGTATCAGATAATATCCTGGCTGATGTGAATGCTGATATGATGCCTGATATCGTATTTGCAAGGATAACAGCTCAAAATGAAATTCAGTTACAATCAATGATTAGTCGTTTTATGAATTATGAGCGCACTCTTCCCACAAGCCCTGATTTTTATTCTAAACCAATCACTGCATTAGGATGGCAAACAGAACGTTGGTTCCAGATATGCTCAGAAGTTGTGGGTGGCTTTTGGAAAAACGGCTTAAATAAAAACCCTACCCGTATTAATGAAGTTTACCAAGGTAATCCGGGATCTACATGGTCAACGGCTACAAATACTTCAACTGTTGTCGGAGTTTTTGGCCCTGACGGACTAAATTATATTCCTCAGTTACCTTCTACCTTAGGTGGATGGACCGGTGGCTCTGCTACCCAGATTAATAATGCTCTTAATGCCGGTTCATTTATGCTCATGCACCGTGATCATGGTGCAGAAACAGGATGGGGTGAACCTTCTTATTCAAATAGCAATATTAATAGCCTTACCAATACTGACCTCTCATGGATTCTTTCTATAAACTGCCTGACCGGTAAATATAACTGGAACAGTGAATGCTTTACTGAAAAATTTCACCGTTATACCTATAATAATGCTCCGGCAGGCGCTTTAGGTTTAACCGCTGCTTCAGAAGTGTCATACTCTTTTGTTAATGACGTTTATGTATGGGGCTTAGTTGATAATATGTGGCCTAACTTTATGCCACAATATGGTTGTACGCCTGCTGCACGTGGTGTGTTACCTGCTTTTGGCAATGCTGCCGGAAAATATTTCCTACAACAATCAAGTTGGCCTTATAACACAGGCAATAAAGAAGTTACTTACAACCTGTTCCATCATCATGGTGATGCTTTTGTAAGAGTTTGTACTGAAGTACCTCAAACAATCACTGCTACTTACAATCCTGAATTATATGAAAACGATACGATCGTAACCATTACAACTGCTTTCAATGCTGATGTTTGTATTTCAGCTTACGGAACAATCCTTGGTACAGCTTCTACCGGATTTGGAACCGTAGCTAATATAAAAATACCGGGACAATTAGTGGGTACCATCTTAAAAGTTACCATCACCAAGCAAAACTGTAACCGTTATGAAGGTTATATTAACGTTGTTCCTATGATTACTTCTGCTTTTGCAGGTGATGATGCTACTGTTTGCGAAGATGTACCAACGCAACTTCTGGGAAATGCCATTAATTATCAAACCTTGTTATGGGAAACCAATGGAACAGGAACCTTTAGTGATGCAACTATTATTAACCCTATATACACAGCAAGTGCTGAAGATGTTAAGGCTGGATCAATAGTAATTTCATTAACTGCGTCAAACCCTGCCGTCAATGACTCAACTGACAACCTTACCCTTTCATTTGTCAATGCTCCTGTTGTATTTGCAGGGCAGGCTGCTGCTATTTGTGATGGAGACAGCTATACTACTTCTGAAGCAACTGCTGAGAATTATACTGAACTCTATTGGTCTGCTTCAGGTACCGGTGTTTTTAGTGATATTAATTCACTCTCTACCCGTTACACCCCAAGTGCTGAAGATATCACTGCCGGTAATATTGTACTAACACTGAACGCAAGTAACGCAACTTGTGGTATCCATACTTCAAATGTTCCTGTCCAGATTAATCCTAAACCTGTAGTTTCCATTACTGGTCCTGCTGAAGCTTGTCAGAATCAATATGAAGTTGTTTATTCTGCATCAAGCACCAACAATACATACGCATGGGAAACAACCGGTGGTATCATCACAGCCGGACAGAATGAAAACATCGTTACTATCAATTGGATTGAACAAGGTGCTACTGTTTTAACTTTAGTTGAAACGAATGAATTCGGATGCGCAAAACGTGGTGATTATGAAGTCATGTTAAACCCTGCTCCGGCTCCGGCAATTGACGGGAGTAGCTCAGTTTGCGCTAACAGCAACGAAGTATTATATACCACTCCGCTGGTTGAAGGCAATACATACTCCTGGCTGGTTACGGGTGGTGAAATTATTTCAGGTAATAATACAAACCAGGTAACCGTTAACTGGGGCGATAACGGCCTTGGCCTCCTTAATCTTGTTGAAACAAATAGTGTTAATCTTTGCTCTACTAAGGTTGATTATAATGTCAATATAGCATCACCTGTAATTAACCTTGGTGCCGACACCACTCTTTGCGTCAACCATTCATTCATTCTGAGCGCTGAACCGGGCTTTGCATCTTATTTATGGTCAACCGGTGCAACTTCTGACAATATTCAGGTTATTGGCAGCGAATTAGGAATTGGAAGTGTTAATGAGTATAGCGCTACCGTTACGGATGCTGCTGGTTGTACTACCACTGATGCGGTTACAGTTACTGTAGAAGCTTGTACAGGTATTCCTGAAAATCTTCTAGCCGATGCTTTCACTCTCTATCCTAATCCTAGTACGGGTGAATTTACCCTTTCATTTAATGAATCAATAAATGGAACGGCAACGGTAACCATCATGAATACAACCGGTAAACAGCTTTACTCAC
>JBAXYX010000085.1:0-9737 GCA_041670625.1 Lentimicrobiaceae bacterium
TACTTGAGGGTATACCATCCCAAGCCTGGTAAGTTTTTTCGAGCCCTGAAAGAACATTCAGTTTCAGTATGGTATTGGTACCATAGTAACCTGACGAGACGTAAAAAGATTTCAAATCAGAGCTGGCTCTGTCAATAAAACCATCAGATGATATTTTCGACAAGCGGGCATCCACAGCCCACTTACCATCAATCAAACCGGTACCGGCTGTTACAGAGTGCTGAAATGTGTTAAAAGAACCGATTGCATTATCAATTTGTCCATATGGAAGGGTTGATGGGGCAGAAGTCTGCATGTTAACACTTGCCCCGAAAGCGGCGGCACCGTTAGTGGAGGTGCCAACTCCACGCTGTACCTGCAGACTTCCGACAGATGATGCGAAATCAGGCATATTCACCCAGAAAACAGATTGTGATTCGGCATCATTCAGCGGAATACCATTAACCGTGATGTTTATTCTGGTCATGTCAGTACCTCTTATCCTGAATGACGAGTATCCAATGCCAGTACCTGCATCGGAAGTTGAGACAGTGGCAGGGATTTGGTCAAGGATAAATGGCATATCTCTTCCCTGGTTCAAATGATCAATGGCTTCTTTATCAATGGTTGATGAAGCAAAAGGTGCTTTGTTGCCTGCACGTGTTGACTGGATTATTGCTTCCTCAGTAATCGTAATCGGAGCTTTTTCCATGGAAATCATCATTGCACGGCTCTCCGAAAAATTCATTATGCTTTTCCAAGTTGAATAACCCATATAGGAAACAGTGAGGGAATAATCGCCGGGCTGTAATCCGTTAATTTCGAATAACCCATCTGGTTTTGTGATGGCCACTTTAAGGTTGTTGTTAATGCTAACATGAGCTCCGGCTAATTTAGTGCCCGTTGTTGCATCAATAACCCTCCCTTTAATACTAATTTGTGCTGATAACAGTAATGGTAGAAAAACTGGAAGTGCCAGTAGTAGTTTCTTAATCATTTTTGATTCTACTTTATAGATTAAACTCTGGATAGTTGAAAGGGGTCTTTAACTAACCGTATATAAGTTTTCTCTGCAATCCCTTCGCCGGCATTACCCGGAGCAGGTTCAATGAGTATGATCTCAGCCCGTAATATTAGGGCACCCCAATAGGAAATCGGTGCAAAGGTAAGGCAATTCTGGCTATTTTTGTACTTTATTTGATCTTTAAATGTTATAATTCTGTGCGACAACGGTTAGCAATAAACATTGTTCCTACTCGTTTTATTCAAAATATAACAGTTGATATGAAGAGATTGTCGGTCTTGCTTGGTTTTCTGATTCTTTTAATTGCAGCTTGTAAAAAAGATGAGTTTCCTGATGAATTCAGTTTGTTAGGAAAGTGGATAGAGGTATCATCGGAAACGGACCTTACTGAAATTGAATTTCAAAATCAGAACAGAGTATTGATAAAATTAAGGAATGACACCGTCATCAACTATCGATACATGCTCAATAAGGCTAATGAATTGGAGCTGTTCACCCTTGACCAATATCCGGAGGGTGACTATACAACTCATAAAATTACTTATGATAAGCAACAAAAAAAGATGACTATTTTTGGATTGTATCCTGCAGTGTCGGGCATTGCTTCTGAAACAGTATTTAGGCGAAAATAGAATCACATTCAGTTATATTTCCCCATAAAATAATTTGATAAAGCAGGGCAAATGGAAATTAATCAGGAATTTCACAGTTTATGAATCTGAATATAATTGTGTGGGTTTGTATATGGAAAAGAAGAAGATAATAATTATTAACGGGCCTAACCTTAACCTGACAGGAATACGTGAACCGAACCTTTATGGTGATAAATCATTTGATGACCTGTTAAAGAGCCTGTCAATTGAGTTTGCGGAAGTTGAAATAGCCTATTTTCAGAGTAATGTTGAAGGCGAGATCATCAATAAATTACATGAAGTTGGCTTTACAACTGATGGTATTATATTAAATGCTGGGGGATATACGCATACTTCGGTTGCGATAGCTGACGCAGTAAAGGCCATTAGTAGCCCGGTTGTGGAGGTTCATATGAGCAATGTATGGGCACGAGAGACCTTTAGGCATAAATCATTTATTTCACCCTTTGCCGTGGGGGTAATTGCCGGTTTCGGGATGGGCTCGTACAGATTGGCTTTGCTCAGTCTGCTTGGAAACGGGTTTATCTCCTGATGTTAATTTTAATCCTGCAATTCCACCAATTATCATAATTAAAAATAATATTCTGATCAGATCCTTTGATTCTCCAAACACCAATATCCCGTATATAACAGTTCCTACAGCTCCTATTCCGGTCCAAACAGCATAAGCTGTTCCAAGATGCAGGGTTCGCAATGCAATTGCCAGCAGGTAAATACTAATCGCCATAGCAACACAGGTGACCACTGAAGGCCACAGTCTTGAAAAACTTTCAGAGTATTTAAGTGCAACAGCCCATACTGTTTCAAACAGTCCGGCTATAAATAATATGAACCATGCCATTAGTTTGTGAATTTATCCTCGTGAATCTCTGAAAATTTCTTCATTCTTTTCAGATAGTGATCTACAACTATATTCCCCATGTAAATTTGCGATACAGTATTGTGTGGAATTAATTTGCGTTTTGCATGGTTCCTTTTAAAGTTGCGTAAGAAACTCATGTGAGCGCGCACTACTGCCCAGAAATCGCCAAAGCCGCCATCAATTAGGAATTTGAATGCTGCCACTCCATCGAGTATCAGCCTGCTGGCGAGTATCCATCTGAGTCGATTAGATGGTAGATTTTTATATAATAAGGCTATATTGTTACGCATATTGAGGTAGGTCTTGAATGAAGACTTTTTCGGTAAAGTGCCTCCTCCCACATGGTATACTTTTGATTCAGGGCAAACCATGATTTTATAACCCAGGTGTTTTAAGCGCCAGCAAAAGTCAATCTCTTCCATGTGTGCGAAAAAATCTTCGTCAAACCCACCGAGCTGCCTGAACAGATCAGCCCGAACGAAAAGGCAAGCGCCTGTAGCCCAAAACACTTCCCTTACATCATTATATTGGCCTTTATCTTCCTCTATATACTGGAATAGCCTCCCCCTGCAAAAAGGATAGCCATATTTGTCAATAAATCCTCCCGCAGCCCCAGCATATTCAAAATATTCAGGTGCGTAATATGATCTGATAACAGGTTGGCAGGCAGCAATATTACTATCTTTCGCCATAAGCTGTATCACAGGGGCTATCCAGTTGGGTGTAACTTCAATATCAGAATTTAATAGGATATAGTAATCGGCTTCAACCTGAGCAAGTGCGTCATTATATCCTTTGGCAAATCCTCCGTTTTCCTTATTTTCTATTATTTCAACCTGGGGAAATTCTGACTGTAAGAATGCAACAGAGTTATCAGTTGAAGCATTATCAGCAACTATAACCCTTGCATGCTGAAGGCTGTTCTTCAACACTGATGGCAAGAACTTTTGAAGAAAAGCCTTACCATTCCAATTTAAGATGACTACTGCTGTTTGCACAAAAATATTTATGTGTCCTGATCATTGGTATTAGTTATGCAAACATACAATTAATATGTTTTGTTCGAGCAATGTAATAACAAAACCATGACGGATTTAATTTTATCCCCTTGCCTGTTAATTTAATAAGAAGGAATAAATTTAGGAAAAAATAAAGTTGACACCTGCTTTATTTGAAATTTATTTTCGAATTTAATAATTAAAAAGGATTATTATAAATGGTACCTGAACGGCTCTGGTCGCGCTTCATGGTTGATTCATCAGCATCTTCTACTCCCAATTTTCTGATGAGTTGTTTCTGCCAGTTCCAGTTCTGTATTTCACCCTTCACATCTGAGTGAACCAAGGTGTATTCACGAGCCCCTACTTCTGAATTGATAAAAACGAATCGTTTATTCCGTTCCCGTCCTTCATTCAGACTATAATAATGCCATATCTGATAGGGTACTGCACCTTCACCGCTAAGATTACCTGCATCATAAGCCATGTCCTGAATTGTGCTTGGCTCACCATACTTCAGGTAAATGTTGCCCATATCAGTATAATAACCTTTTCGGACTTGCGTACCATAAGCTTTATTCACTCTTTGCACCTGAATATTGTATTTTTTCCAGGCTGTTTCAGGTTCGAAGGCATTACGTGATTCCCAAAACTTCTCGAAGTACTGCTGTAATGTATTTAATTCTGCAGTGGGAGATTGATGGTTAATAAACACTTTCTCCATTTCAGTAGCAATAGGTGTTAATGACCTGATATATTCTCTGAGTGTGTCTGCGCTTGTATATCTTGAAGCAAATGAATTAGTTAAATCAACTTTTGAGTAATCCATAGCTATACTGTTCATAGCAGGATTTGACCTTTGGAAGAAAGCTGAATTCGTTACTAATATATTATTCGCTTTGTCCCTTAGACTGATAACAAGATTATAATTGCCTGATGGTAAACTCGTAATGTCAAACTCATTTAATACTACTGTTACAGGTTTACTAATTTCACGCTTTGAACGAGCATATTCATTTAGTATTTTATGGTTCTCAAAGGATTCAATATAGTATGAAATCAGGAACTTTTCATCGCTATCTTCCGTATAAGCCGGATTATAAATTTCACTATAGAAAGTCAGCTTGTTTTTACTTGAAGGGAAAAAGTTATCTACCAGTGGTACTAAATCGTAACCACTTTTGCTAAGGATATTGTCTTTAGTGGTTTTAGTGTATGAATTGATAAGCTGTATGTCTGACATAGACTGCTTGTCGGAAGGGAAATCAATAGTGAAAGGGTACAAAAGCGTTTCGGGTTTCTTATTAACATTATTATCAGCAATAGAAAATTCCATCACATAGTCGCCATTTGGTAAAATAAAGCGTTGCTGATCAATAAAATTAACGCCTACTCCGGTTGTATCCTCAACTTCAGCACTTAGTAATTCATATTTCTTGAAATCCTTGATTACAGAGTCCTGCTTAATAATCATGGTTACCTGTATACTCCCCTGAAATAGTCCTGTGGGTGTTTGCTTGTATTTAAGTGTATTCCCTATGATTTCTAAGTACATCTCAACATATGGGCTTTGCCCGTGAATATAAAATGTACTATGTGATAAAAAGGCTCCAATTCCTCTTGCAGAAAATGCGTTTAGTGTACAACTAAAGGCGATAATTAAAAAAATAAAGAGCTTTTTCATGTGGGATATAATAAAAATATTTATACAACAATATCTCATGTATTGCATAATGCATGCCTACATGCTTGACTTATTACAAAGGTAAGAAAATTTCGTCATTACTGCAAGGAAAATATTGTGGAATCAGTATTATGCAAATATTTTTAAGGTTGCAAGGAAGCTATGAATGCAGTTGAGGTTTTTACTGGTAATGTGTTACTCAGTACATTCCTTGGTTGCAAGGACGCTATAAATGCGGTTGAGGTTTTTACTGGGAATGTTTCATTTAGCACATTCCTTGGTTGAAAAGAAGCTATAAATGCAGTTGAGGTTTTTACTGGGAATGTTCTATTCAGTAAATTCCTTGGTTGCAAGGAAGCTATGAATACGTTTGAGGTTTTTGCTGGTAATGTATTACTCAGCACATCCCTTGGTTGCAAGAAAGATATGCATTCGTCGAAGAGCAAAAAAAAATGAGAGCTTAATGCTCTCATTTCTTTTCTGGCGGAGAGAGAGGGATTCGAACCCACGGACCCTTGCAGGTCAACGGTTTTCAAGACCGCCGCAATCGACCACTCTGCCATCTCTCCGAGGGCAAAATTACACTATTTTTCGTTTGTACAAAAAAATCTTTTCACAGTTTTCATAACTTTTACAACAGCTTGATATTCAATTTGTGATATCATATACGGTGAATTTTAAAGCCAATTATTTGCATTTATTTGCATGGTTAATGGTTCGTTTTGTCTTATTATTCCATCTATTCAGCTCTTAATTCGAGCCCTGTCCATTCTCAACCGGAGCTCTATTAATTCTGAGATTGAGCCCCATTAATGTCCAAATTGAGGTTTATCAATATTCAGATAGAGCTCTATTTGTGTTCAGATGGAACTTTGTTTTAGTTCAGATGGAACTCTGATAGTATTGATATAAAACTCAATCTATACTCAACTTAATAAATATCTCTATTCAGAATAAGCTAAATTGATGCTCAGATGGAGCTCAACCGGAATTAAGATTGAACTCTATGTTTACTCAGCTTAAATACCATCTCTATTCAGAACCAGCTATAGCTGTGATCGGACAGAACTCTTATAGTGCTCAAGTTTAGCTTTATTTTGACTCAGAGTAAACTTTTGCAGTGTTCAATTTGAGTTCTATCAGAGTTCAGATTTTGCGCTGTCAGGGTTCAGATTGAGCTTTATGAGTGTTCAGATTGAGTTCTGACAATATTAAAATTGAGCTCTGAGGGTATTCAGGTTGAGCTCTATCAGGGTTGCAATGAAACACTTTCTTATACTCCATGCAAACACGATCTCTATTCAGAATAAGCTATATTCGTACTCAGATGAAAATCTAATCGTGTATAATTTGAGCACTGGCAGAGTTCAGATCAAGCCTAAATAGTGCTGTAAGTAGAAAATGTGCGTCCAAGGAATACATCACGCTTTACAAAATAATCAGAAGGTAACATAGAATACCTGCCAACTGTTTGAAAGACAATAATTTGAGGGATAACAGCTGCTTAGTGTAACCAGTTATTTCCAAGCTTAAGTGCCAGATGGATTACCAGCTTCCACTGGCTCCTCCACCACCGAAGCCACCGCCACCAAAGCCGCCGAAGCCACCACCGCCGAAACCGCCACCACCACCAAAGCCACCACTTCCTCCTGAGAAGCTGCCCCAGTCGCCGCCTGAACTACGGCCTCCCCCAAGCATGCCAAGGAGTAACCATAAGGGAAGGTTATTGTGCCGTCCGATTGTATGATCGTTATTTCCTTTATTGCGCCCGGATAGTGCAATAGCAAGGACAATAACCATGATAATAACGAATATTATGCCTCCTCCACGATTATTAGATTTCTTACCATAATCTGATGCTTTATACTTACCTGACAATAAGTCAGTGACTACATCTACTCCGGCATTAATTCCATCATAATATCTGTTTGCCTTAAAAAGAGGTATCATTTCATTATCTACGATACGGCGGGAAACGGCATCAGTAATTACCTCTTCCATGCCATAACCGGTTGAAATAGCCGCAAATCCACGATCATTTCCCTGCTTCGGCTTAACAAGAATAATCAGTCCATTATTGACATCTTTTTGTCCAACTCCCCATTTCTGTCCAATCCGTTGAGCCATATCGTCAATATCATATCCCTGCAAGTCAGGTATAATCACTACCGTGATTTGAGTGGAAGTGCTATCGTTATATGCAATTAACCTTTGCTCTAATTGTGATTTTTCGGTTTCCGACAACAGCGCGGCAAAGTCATTAACTAAACGTGGAGGACTTGGCCTTTGAGGTATTTGCGCCTTTGTGATACCCAAGAATCCGGTACACATTAGAATAAAGAATAGTGAAATCAACCAGTTTTTGTAAGTCATATTTAATCGCCTGAGGGTTAGTTGTCGTCAAAAGATATATCATCGGCAAGTTCGTTCTTATCATCTCTTTGATAAGGGAAATGCTTTTTAAGTTGATTTCCTGCCATTTCAATGCCAGCTACTAATCCTTCGGTGAATTTACCTTCCCTGAAATGGTTGATCATGAGCACTTTAGTACTCTCCCAAAAGTCAGGCGGCACAACTGCATTAATCCCGCTATCTCCAATAATAGCGAAAGATCGGCTATCAAGAGCAAGGTAAAAAAGTACACCATTTCGAGCCTCAGTTCTATCCATTTTTAACTTTTTGAATAAGAAAGAAGCGCAATCTAAAATATCACCAATGCATTTCTTTTGGATATGCACCCTGATTTCCCCAGAGGTATTGAGCTCGGCGTTAAGAATAGCCTGCAATATATCATCTTGTTGTTCGGGAGTAAAAAACTTCTTTGCTGAATTAGGCATCAGAATATTATTTTTTAAAGAAGAAAGCCAATAAGTTTAATAGAAATTGAAGATTTAGAACTTCACATCAGGTGCTTTTTCAGCTCCTTGGTCAGCTTTAAAGTAGGCTTTTTTATCAAATCCAAAGGCTCCTGCAAAAAGGTTGCTCGGGAAATGTCTGATCTGCGTATTATATTCTTGCGCTACCTGGTTGAAATTCCTTCTCTCAACAGCGATTCTGTTTTCAGTTCCCTCTAGTTGTGATTGCAGATCCAGAAAGCTCTGATTTGCTTTGAGATCCGGATAGCGTTCAACAACTACCATCAAACGTGATAATGCAGAACTTAAACCTTGTTGGGCCTGCTCAAATTGTTGCATTGAAGCTTCATTAAGATTTTCAGCATTTACGTTAACACTGGTTGCTTTTGCCCTCGCTTCAATAACCTGGGTAAGGGTTTTTTGCTCAAAATCAGCATATCCCTTTACTGTAGCAACTAAGTTAGGAATCAAATCAGCGCGGCGTTGATAAACATTTTCAACTTGTGACCAGGCACCGTTTACACCTTCTTCAAGGGTAACTAATCTATTATAACTGTTTTTCCCCCATAAAAAGATGATCAGGATAATACCCGCAACTACCAGAATGGATACAAGAGATTTTTTCATATCAGTTCAAATTTGTGATTTGTAAAAGTAATCATTTATAAGTTAGTAGATAATAAAAACAACAAAATGGCCCGGTAGTTCTATTAAATACCGGGCCACATGGTGTTATTTTAAAATATCAAGACTCCTCTTGATAAAATCTGCAAGATCCTCACCCTTAAGGAGGTTTTGCGAAAGTTTGGCAATATCAATAAGTTGCTTTGCCATATTCTTACGTGATTCTTCATCTTTTTCCTGGTTGATTTTATCAATCAGTGGATGGTTGGTATTTACTACAATGTTTAATGAATCAGGCATATTGTTCATATAAGCGGCTCCACCCCCAAGCATTGACATGTCTTTCATACGCCTCATGAACTCTGGCCTGGTAATTTGTATAGGCATACTGGTTTCACTCATACTTTCAAAAATTACTTGGTAGTGTTCTTTACCTGCCACACCTTCAAACAATGGTTTCATGCTCTTCTGTTCTTCCTCTGACAACTTTGAAGGCATTGGTTCTTCTTTATGGATGAGCTTATCAGGAACATCTGAATCTACACGAACAAAGCTTGTATTCTCAAATTTCTGTTCTAACGCATTGACAAAGTGATTGTCAAGTACACCATCCATTACCAGAACATTATAACCCATTTCTTTTGCAGCCTGGATATAACCATACTGTTCAGTTGTATCGGAGGTGTATAAGTAAACCAACTTTTTATCCTTGTCAGTTTGGATGTCATTTACCAGGTTTTTGTATTCTTCAAAAGTGTAGAATTTACCATCTGTGTCCTTCAAAAGAGTAAATTTCTCAGCTCTTTCCCAGAATTTTGGTTCACTGATAATTCCATATTCAATGAAAATGCGGATATCATCCCATTTGCTTTCAAAGTCTTCACGGTTATTCTTGAAAAGCTCCTCAAGCTTATCAGCTACTTTCTTCATAATATGATTAGATATCTTCTTTACGTTCGAATCGCTTTGAAGATATGAACGTGACACATTAAGAGGAATATCAGGTGAATCAAGTAAACCATGCATTAATGTCAGGAAATCAGGCACAATACCTTCAA
>JBAXYX010000086.1:0-9641 GCA_041670625.1 Lentimicrobiaceae bacterium
CAGTAACCGTGCACCAATCAGCATCACTTACAGCATTCCAGTTGGTATTTGAAACAATGTTGAATGATGAGTTGCCTGCCGGTGCTGTTACACTTTGTGTAAGCGGCGTGACTGACAGGGTTGGTGGTTCAGCCATGGTAACAGCCATTGCTGTTATTCCACTTGAATACTGGTTATCAGCACTTACTGAAAAAGCTTTATAGTAATAAGATGTAGCAGCAGTTAAAGAAGTATGGCTGAAATAGGTTCCGTTGCCGGAATAAATAACGGCACCTCCGCCTGCAACAACACTTCCCGGTTCATAGGTGGTTCCTGAAACAGGAGTGCCAAAAGTACCATCGGGTGACCAGAGCAGCATTACATTATTCGCATCGGGATTAAGTTCCCAGGTCAGATCAATACGAGTGTCAGAGAATGAGGCAGCATTCAGGGTGAGTGGATTTGTTACCATCGATATACATGTCATATCAGCATTCCAACCCGGAGCATTGTTAGATGCATTACTCCTGAATACGAAGGTTAAGGCGCCAAACTGATTATCGGCAGTAATTAAGCCGGGTGAATCTGTCCCGCAGTATGTGCCGATTAATGTTGCAAAGGCGTTGCGGCCATTATACACTAATAACTTGTCGTTTGTGCAACCTGTTGATGATTCCAAATCGAATTGAGTGAAATTAACACTTATCTGGTTCCCCGGTTGTGAAGGAACAAATACAGTGGTATAATTCAGGTTGTTTCCATAGTTGTAATTTCCACCCGGATCAGTGAACGTACCATTACAGGTTTCAATGGTCTGGTTGGTCATGATAAAGAAGTCGTCTATTACATTGATATAATCAGTCTTTGTTTCAGTTACTGACCCATTAAGGGTAAGCGTGATGGTTTTAGGACCGGTAGTACTATAAACCACCGAATGCGGGCCCTGAGAGGATGCTGTTGCAGGGGTTGCATCAGCGCCAAAATTCCAGAGCCATGAAGTAACATCACAGGTTGACGCATCCGTAAAGATAGTTGGGTTGTTGACTACCACGTTGGTGTTGCTGGCAGCAAAATCACCATTTACCTGGTTTACTGAAACGTATGCTGTATTTGTGAGAATATCGCTTCCAACAGCGTTTGATACATTTAAAGTAACATCATAATTACCATAAGCGTTAAACTGTACTTGTGGATTTTGTGATGTATTGCTGGTGCCATTAACAAAAGTAACCGTAGCAGGGTTGAACGACCATGACCATGATACCGGGTTACCGGTTGTTAAGTCAGAAAAAGTTGCCGTTTCCTTCATGCAGGGTCTGTTGTTATCAACCACATAATTTGCAGCCGGCCCTAAAGGTCCGATATTAAAAGAAGATACTTTAGTTTTCTGTCCGCCACTAGCATATTGATTGGTGTACCAGAATGTTTCATCATCAGTAGGATCTACTGACATGAGGGAATAATCGCCCCACCTGTTACCACCGTTTTGTGCAGAGGCACCTTCATGAATAACACCTTCAGGAACATCCATGATACCCGAAGCTGCATTATACTGTTCCTCTGTTTGACCGGTATACCTGATACCCGGGTAAACTGAAGTACTCGAAATGGAATATCCAAGTGCAAGTTCATGGCTTCCATTCATCATGATACTTCCCATCCAGCGTGAATGCACGTCAGGTGCATAGGTGCCTTGTTGTCTGACAGTCCAGTCACCGCTGGTTTTGCGAAGTTCATACCAACGAACGCCGGCATGATCGGTACCATCAACATCAACGGTATGGCAACAAACAATTGATTGGTATGAACCGAAGTTACGATATTGCGGTACATTCATGATTACCTGTGGAATGCCATCAAGTTCCTGACTGGTATTAGGTTGTTTGATATTGTTCCAGTTGTTACCGAAGTTAACATCAAACGGGGCAACATCAAGCTGTTGTACTCTGGTAAATGTTGAATTAGTGGTTGTAGCCCAATCTACGTCAAGTTCATACAGCCATAATTGGTCCGTACCACCACCAATAGCATCGTCATTAAAGGCAATAAACAAACCGGGTTCATCAGCAGGTGCTGCCGGTCCGTCGCAATCAAGAGGTGGAACCATCATAAATCCGTCAATGGAGGTAGGACGCCACTGGTTATCAAATGATACCATTTTAGGGTTGGTACCGCCGGCAACCATTACCGTACGTTCAAAAACGTATATGTCAGTACCTGAACTGGTGTTGGTACCCATGTAATAACCATCATTCCAAATGCCGAACTTTTCATAATCAGGCATACCATTCATAACAAATGAATACTGATACCATGTGCCGGTAGGGTCATTGGTGGTGGATACAGCTATTAACATCCTGTTCTGAGAACCGCAGAGTGAGAATTCAGCAGCCATCCAGCGGTCAGCTTCCTCATCATAAAGTATAATAGGGTCACCATCATTACAATTTGATCCCGGTACACTTCCAAAGATCAGATTCATATTGGTAGGCCCTGCCAGTTTAGTACCGGTTTTATCATAAATTGCATACGTTGTATTAACGGTTTGCATAAAATGATCAGGACCTGCTGTGCCGTTACAATCAGGTGGCAAATAAGGAGAACCCTGCCCCTCGAAGATAACATTAGGATCACTGGCTGCTGCCCGGTTATTACCCGGTTCATTCTGCCATACTGCATCGGGCCCTTTGGGTAGTGCAGTAGCTGCAAAGGGGAATGATCGGTAGCGTAGTTTAGGATTTAGTAACTTTAATTCAGCTTTGGCTTTTAGGGTTGCCATTTCATCGGCTGTTAATTCAGGTATATCCTTTAGTGGTTCACTGATCCCTATAAAGGTACCGGTTCCGACTGTTGAAGGTGAAAGGATCTTATCCTGTGCCTGAACAGTAAGAGTCATTATCCCCAAAACGAGAATGAGGAGTCGTTTAAGATTCATGAGTATAGTGTTTGTGTGATTTTAAAAAGGCGCAATTCATATTTTTATGTTACAAAAATAGTGATTTTTAATGTACTAACAGGTGATGATGAATAATTTAGCATAACTTTGTAGTATGATACGCTTTTGCCACTCAATGATTTTGGGCCTGTCGTTGGTATTGGTGACCATGATAGTGTCAGCTCATCCGGTTATTATTGGCTGCAATGCCAACTCGGTAAGCTCCATTATCATGATGCATAAGAGTGCTGATTCCAGTAAAGTATTACACAGCCCGCTAGCGATTGATCTGCAATTAGCAGGGGAGGGGACAAGCTTTGCTGTCCTTACGTGGACAGGGGGTACAACCGGTGATATCTTTACGGTGCAACGTTCGGAGGATATTAATTTTACCACACCTGAGGTATTGGGTACCACCTCGTTGAAGCAGTTTACGGATACGCTGATCTACCCGTATTGTGATTTAACCCGTTTGTTTTATCGCATTATCACAGCAACTGAACAGTCAAATGTTGCAGATGGATTGTTTTTTGATGATTTCCCTCCTGATGATCCGGTGTTGTCTTTGGTTACCATCAATAATGGTTTTGCCGAATTGACCTGGAGGCCAAGCGCTTCAAATGATGTGACCAATTATAGTATCGAGAGAGAGCAGGCCGGGGGGCAGATTTATGATTACCATGAAGTGGGAAATGATACATTTTTTCAGGATAATTTAACCGGTAATCCTGACTATATCAATCCATGTAATGAGGTGGTTATTTACATGGTCATTGCCAAAGACCAATGTGAAAACAAAAGCCCGGGTAATATCAGCTATCTGAATGCTCATAATACTATATTCCTTACAGGGAATACCAGTTTACTATGTGAAAGGAAAGCAACCCTTGACTGGAATCAATATAAATCAATGGACCCACCGGTTACTCATTATTTAGTGGAGCGGTCAATTAACGGCCAACCCTTTGCTGAAATAGCTGATATTCCATCATCAGGTAATAATGACTACCATTTTGTTGACCCTGATTTGCTGGAGGCATATGTGCCGGTTAATTATCGGATTGCTGCTGTGAATAGTGACCATTCAGGGCTTTCACATAGTTGCGAACGGTCATTGCTACCCAATCCTGATTTGCCGGATAACTTTGTTATAGATTATGTTACGGTTACTGACAACGTTTTCATTACTTTAAGCCTGTCGGGTGCACCGCCTGCCTCTATTAACAAGGTTAAAATATTACGTTCAGAATCCGGTGGAACGCTTGATTCACTAACCACGGTTGAATGGAATACTTCAGGCATTCTTACTATATCAGATCCGTCAACTACTGTTGATCAAACAAGTTATACCTACCAGGCCTTGGCTCTTGATGAGTGTGAATTTGCTATAGCCGTTACTAAACTATATAATTCCATATTGCTCAATATTTTTGTTAGTGATGCTGATCAGGCAACTTTGTACTGGAACAGCCACCAGGGATGGGATACTGAGTTTCAGCAATATCTTCTTTATAAGTATAAGGATGGGGTGGTTGAAAGCGGGTACCCTAAAGTGCTCTCAACGGCCATCACCGAGTACACGGAGACAACCATTGCTGATAACAGCCTGAATGTAACCTATGCTATTGAAGCAATCCGGGCTGATGGTACCGTCAGCAGGTCAAATGAAGTAGTGTTACCACGCGAACCCAAAATAGATGTTCCCAATGCCTTCAGGCCTGATGGCATCACACCTGTTTTCAGGCCTATACTTAAAAACATTGATGATGATACGTTCCTTTTCGTAATCTATAACCGTTGGGGACAAAAGATATTTGAAACCAATAATTCATTGCAGGGATGGGACGGTACTATTAATGGTAATGAGGCTGCTCAGGCAATTTATATTTACCGGATTTCATATAATGATCAGCAGGGTACTACCTATTACAAAACCGGTTCTATTATGTTGTTTCGATAGAATAGAAACAGCCAGAATAATTCATTCTGTTACTTCTACTAAACGATATACTTTTCAGTAAGCCAAAAAATTAAGAATATTTAAGAATTATTCGCCCTTAAAAATGGCTGGATTTGAAGGTGGAAATATAGAAATCCATTTACGAAAAAGCTTCATATACAAGTACATCAGCAATTATTAACACCTGGATGGCTCATCATTTCAGTTGGCTTCATTTTTTATTACGTGATAACTCATTTTAATTAACTTTGCAAGTTCCAAAAAGTAGATATATGTTGATGAGTAACGGTAAGTTTATGGGTGAGGGGTACACGTATGACGATGTTTTGCTCGTTCCTGCTTACTCTGAAGTACTTCCTGGTGAGGTAGATACCAGTTCCCGCTTTTCGAGGAACATAAAGATCAATATACCTATCGTTTCTGCTGCCATGGATACTGTTACTGACTCTGTAATGGCCATCGCCATGGCGCAGGTAGGTGGCATTGGTGTATTGCATAAAAATATGTCGATTGATGATCAGGCTAATGAAGTGCGAAAGGTAAAGAGGGCAGAGAATGGTATGATCCTTGATCCGATTACACTCTTGGAGAATTCACTGGTTGGTGACGCTTTTAAAATCATGTCGGACTTTAAAATAGGGGGCATTCCTGTTATTGACCATAGTAATAAACTGGTGGGGATTATTACTAACCGTGATCTGCGTTTTGAACGTGATCCCAGGCGGCCGATTTATGAGGTTATGACTAAGGAAAACCTGATTACGACTACTGAATTTACTGACTTTGAAAAAGCTGCTGATATACTGCAGGAATATAAAATTGAGAAGTTGCCGGTTGTTGATAAAGAATTCAAGCTGGTTGGGCTGATCACCTATAAGGATATCATCAAGATCAAAGCAAGGCCTAATGCCTGCAAAGATGAACGGGGCAGGTTGAGAGTAGCTGCTGCTGTCGGGGTAACCCGTGATATCATTCAACGTGGTGAAGCTTTGGTAGCTAATGGGGTAGATGCCATTGTGATAGATACGGCTCATGGCCATTCAAAAGGAGTTATTCAGGCAGCCCGCTTATTTAAAAAGCAATTCCCTGAAACCGATCTTATTATTGGCAACATTGCAACTGCTGCTGCCGCGCGTGATCTGAAGGTACTTGATATTGATGGGATAAAGGCAGGTATTGGTCCGGGTTCTATTTGTACTACCCGTATTATTGCCGGTATAGGGGTACCCCAACTCACCGCTGTATATGATGTGTCAAATGAACTAAAGGGTAGTGGTATCCCGGTCATTGCTGATGGGGGTATACGGTATACCGGTGATATTGTTAAAGCCCTTGCTGCCGGAGCTGATAGCATTATGGCAGGTGGTTTATTTGCCGGGGTAGAAGAATCACCCGGTGAAACTATTATTTTTGAAGGTCGTAAATACAAAGCATACCGTGGAATGGGTTCTATTGAAGCCATGCAAAAAGGTTCAAAAGATCGTTATTTTCAGGATGAGGAAGATGATATCAAGAAATTGGTACCTGAAGGTATTGTTGGAAGAGTGCCTTATAAAGGGACATTATCTGAAGTTGTGCACCAGATGGTAGGTGGATTAAAAGCCGGTATGGGTTATACGGGTTCTGCCACTATTGAACAACTACAAAAAGCTGTATTTATTAAAATTACTCCTGCAGGGGCTACTGAAAGTCATCCGCATGATGTTACCATTACTCGTGAAGCACCTAATTATAGTCGATAACTTTTTATAACCATTGAATCCTTTTACAATGAAAAACAGAAATTGTGCATTTACTCTTTTGTTTAGTGTAATTTTCGTTTTGGGAATATTGCCTTTGAGCGCCCAGAATAATGACCCGGTGATTCTTAAAGTTGCCGGTGAAAAGATAACAAAGAGCGAGTTTTTGAATGTTTACCAGAAAAACAATGTGAATGGTGATGTCATTGATCATAAATCACTTGAGGAATACATGGAATTGTACATCAACTTCCGTTTGAAAGTAAAGGAAGCTGAATCATTGGGTATGGATACTGCTCGTTCATTTATTGATGAACTTGCCGGCTATCGTAAACAATTGGCACAACCTTACCTTATCGATGAAAAGACCAATCGCTCCTTATTAACTGAAGCTTATGACAGGAAAAATATAGATATCAGGGCTAGTCACCTGCTCATAAAGGTTGATCGCAATGCCACTCCATCGGATACGCTGGATGCTTATAAGCGTATTATGGCGCTTCGCAAAAGAGTTTTGAAGGGTGAGGATTTTGGCAAGCTGGCAATGGAGTACTCTGATGACCTCTCCGCTCGTGACCGTACGGTTGAAAACCGCACCATTAAAGGTAACAAAGGTGACCTGGGTTACTTTACTGTTTTTGATATGGTATATCCTTTTGAAACCGGAGCTTACAATACTAAAGTGGGTGAGGTTTCCATGCCTGTACGTAGTGACTTTGGATATCACCTGATTATGGTTACGGATCGCAAACCGGCATTGGGCAAGGTACAGGTAGCTCATATTCTGATGCGTATTCCTGAAAAAGCAACTGCTGCAGATAGCTTAGCGGTTGAAAAGAACGCTCAGCAAGTTTACCAGAAACTCTTGAATGGAGAGGATTTCGCTCAATTGGCCCAGCAATATTCTGACGACAAAACTACCTCATCAAAAGGTGGTGTATTACCTTGGTTTGGTGCAAACAGAATGATCCCTGAATTCATCAGGGAGGTTTCAAAGCTGAAGGAAGTGAATGATATTGCTAAGCCTTTCTCTTCAACCTTTGGATGGCATATTGTTAAACTGCTCGAAAAGAAAGAAATTGGTACTTATGAGGACAACCTCAACGACCTGAAACAGAACCTTGCACGTAGTGATCGTGCCAAAAAGAGTGAGGAAGCTTTGATTAACCGCGTTAAGGCAGAATATAAATTTACCCAGAATCCAAAAGCCCTTAATGAGTTTAATAAAGTGGTTACTGATTCAATCTTTAAAGCTAAGTGGGATGTTATCAGTGCCAAAGGAATGAACAAAAACATGTTCAACATTGGCAGGTTGAGTGTTTCACAGCAGGACTTCGCCCAATGGCTGGCAAAAAATCAGCGCAAAGGCGTTAAGGAAAACATTCGTGTTTATGTTAATAGCATGTACACCACTTTTGTTAATCAAAAATTATTGGAATATGAGGATTCACAGTTAGAGAGGAAGTATCCTGAATTCAGAATGCTGATGAAGGAATACCGTGATGGCATACTCCTTTTTGAACTCACCGAACAGAAGGTTTGGTCGAAGGCAAGTAAAGACACCCTCGGATTGGAAGCATTCTATAATGCCAATAAAACTAAGTATATGTGGGGCGAACGGCTTGATGCAACCACCTATACTCTTAGCACCCAGGACAAGAAGGTTATCGGGCTGGTTAAATCATCTGTAAAGAAAGGCATTACAAATAATGAACTACTCGAAATGATCAACACTGACAGTACTTCTGTCCTCACAATTGATCGGGGTAAATTTGAAAAAGGAGAGAATAGTGTTGCTGATGCTGCAGAATGGAAAAAAGGATCTATTTCAGAAACCGTTACAAACGGACAGACCAATATCGTTTTTGTGAATGACGTGTCAGCTCCTGAACCCAAGCAGCTTAATGAGGCAAGGGGACTTATTACAGCTAACTATCAGGATTATTTGGAACAACAATGGATAAAAGAACTGAGAGCCAAATATTCATTTGAAGTTAATAAAGAAGTTTTATCGTCAATAAAATAATGCGAAACAAATCCTTGTTCAGGCTGATATTGCTTGTACTGGTATTATCTTTAACAAGTTGCAAATATTTTTCAGGGAACAAACATGAACAAATAGTTGCAGAGTGTTATGGTCAATACCTTTATAAGAGTGATTTACAGGGATTAGTACCTGAAGGAACTACTGCTAATGACAGTGTTGCTTTAACAAAGCAATTTATTGACAACTGGATACGCGGGCAAATCATGCTTCAACAAGCTGAGAAAAACCTGACTGAAGATCAAAAGGACTTTAAGGATCAACTTGAAACATACCGTAATTCACTGATTATTTACGCCTATGAGAGTGAACTGGTACGTCAAAAATTGGATACAGTCATTACGGATCAGCAAATTGAAGAGTTTTACAAGAGCAACCAGGTAAACTTCCAGCTACGGGAGAATATTGTGAGGGTGAATTATGTGAAGATTCCTGCTGTATCAGCTAAGCCTGACCTGGTAAAAAAAGCTGCCCGGTTACTGAAGTCATCAAAATCAGATGATTTGGATGAGTTAGCCGGCCTTTGCCAGAATTCAATGTTAACCTGTGCGCTTGATGATGAAAACTGGATTAGCTTTGATGCACTCACAAGGGAAATACCTATCAAGACTGATGATCAGGAAGCATTCCTGGAAAGCAGGACTTTTTATGAAACTAATGACTCCCTCTTTGTTTATTTAGTTAATTTCAAAGAATATAAGACTAAAGAAGGAGTATCACCGTTATCATTCGAAACAGAGAATATCAGGAATTTAATACTCAATCGCCGCAAAATAGAGCTGATGGACCGAATGCAAGAGGAGATTTTTCAGGAAGCTCTGAAAAATAAAGAGTTCACTATTTATTAAACGTTCAAGTTACGGAAAACAATAATATCATGATAAAACACTTAAGCATCATCTCTTTGCTCCTCTTGACCCTGACTATAAACAGGGGGTATGCTCAGGAGCAAATAATTGATGAAGTAGTTGCGGTGGTTGGAGC
>JBAXYX010000087.1:0-9467 GCA_041670625.1 Lentimicrobiaceae bacterium
GTAATCAACAAAAGGATTCATTTCATGAGGCGAGGGACGACGCACCCGGCGGCTATAACTTAATTGAAGTTCTTTATTCTTACCAATGTCATACTGGGTATGAAATGAAGGGTAGAAACTGGAATATTGCTTATTTAATTCAGTTCCGTTATTGGCCAAACCAATTATTGAATGGGTAAAGACCTGTTCGAACCTTAAACCTGCCTGGTAACGGAATTTTCTCCATGAGTTAGCATAAATGCCATAAATAGCGTATATCTGTTCGTTGTAATCATATCGGTTTTTTAGTTCTTCCTGGCTGATCCAACTTGTGTCTGATGCTTGAAAATTCCTGTAATCATAATTTTCAAGCATATCTTTTACACTTGCTTTATAACCTGCCTCAATTCTGCTACCTGTCGACATAGGATACACATAATTACCTTGTACGGTAAGCATTCTATTCTTGTTTTTCGAATCATTCCACTGTTTTGAAATTTCAGGAGCAAGAGTGAGTGAATCAAGGCTAAAGTCTTTTTGTGTTATATAGGAGTTGCTAATCGTGTTGTTATCACTAAATATCACATCGTTAGTGAACTCTCGACCTTTCTGAGGGAACAAATGCTTGTATGAAAGGCTGTATTCATATGCGTCAATAGTACGGTCCGATGAATCCCGTCGGTTAAACCACCTGACAAGAGTGTCATTCATGAGTGAGTGGTTGATCAGATCGCCATCAGAGCCAAAGCTCATATCGCGTTTTCCTACACTCAGGGTAATATTGTTTCGGGTATCAATAAAATAATCGAATCCGGCACTTAACCTTCTCATATTATGATTCATTTTACCTTCCTCAGACTGATCCAGAACATTAACCGATTCACTATCGGTTGAAATTCGGGAACTCTTGTAATTCATAATCCTATTGTTTATTCGCCCATCCGCATTAAAAAAAGCATTGAATTTATTGTGCCTGTAGTTTAATGCTAATGATCCATTGTATTTATCACCCGTACCTGCATTGAGTGAAACCATACCATTAAAACCCTGTAAGGCTTTCTTCTTGAGTACAATATTGATAATACCTGAAGTGCCGTCAGGATCGTATCTGACGGAGGGATTAGTAATGACCTCAACACTTTCAATTGCACTGGCAGGAAGTTGGTTGAGCATGTCACTGGCAGCAATACCGGCCTGGCTTGCAGGCTTGCCGTCAATTAGCAGGGTGATGTTTGATTTACCTCTCAAACTAATATTACCTTCCTCATCAACCGTTACAGAGGGTACATTTTCCATTACATCGGTTGCAGTCCCTCCGCCTAAAGCCATACTCTTATCAACACTGATAACTTTTTTATCAAGATTATTGGTAATTAATGATCGTTCAGAGGTTATTTCTACTCCTTGTAATGATGATGATTTTGGTACAAGTGTAAGGTCTCCCAATTTGATATCTGCACTTTTAGGTGATATATTGACGTTAGGTATTTCAGTATTCTCATAACCTATAAACTGAATCTTGAGGTAATACTTTCCGGGCTGGATATTTCGTAGTATGAACTTTCCTTTAGTATCAGTTATAGTTCCGGTTACCATTGAAGAGTCCATAGCTTTGAAAAGCAGCACATTACTATATTCAATATGCTGATTGGTCATTTTATCATGCACACTGCCTGATACAATACCATAGCCCTGGTTACCATTACCATTGCCGGTACGGCTTTGTGCAGGTGTTTTTTGTGATGCATTCTGTGAAAGTGAAAATAGTGGCAACAAGAACAGAATGAGTTGCAGATAGAGCTTAATAGGATTCTTTAACATAGTACGGTTAAATTTCATTATAGGAGTGTGCAAAATTACTTTAATAGCAGCATCAGCATGAGTACTTCAATTCTTTTAACAAATCATTAACTGTCAAACTACTTTACCGTTAAAGTGTTGTTATCATAATTGAATACTGTTAGCCTCTGCTATTATTGTTTAGTAACTGTTTGTGGGAAAATCTTGCGCGTAAAATCTTCAAAATGCATCTTGCAGTTTGCTGATTTTATTTGTATATTTACCGTAGGTTCTTAATTTATCAGACATGGGAAATGTAACTATTGAAAGGTTTGGCCGCCTTGAAAAGGAGGAAGTTCTGGAGTGTTTGGAAAGCGAGAGGCTTATTCCAAATGCATGTTTACTTGAATCACAATCACCTTTTAGAGGATATTATGAACGCTTTACTTATGAACGGAAACCTCTGTACCTTTACTTGGTACTGGAAGGTAATTATTCCCTTGAGAAAATTTGGCGCATCATTTTAAAAGTCAGGAAATGTTTCCCTCATAAATTCGATGCAGTACCGGGTTACCTTGAAATCTTCGATAATAAGGTACAAATAATCCGTATCAGGGATCTGGAAGAGTATGATCATATTGTTGATTTACAGAAGCTGTTTGCTGAAGAAGGACTTTTATACCATAAAAAGATCAGAAAGATTTCCGGTGATATAGGCATTGTACGTTTGGATAAATCTTTTTACCTTGAACCTATTGGTGATATGATGTATATGGATGCATTTCAACCTCATCACGGGTATTTTATCATACCACGTCACTTCTCATGGAAAGAGTTCAAAAAAATTACTGCTGAGGTTCAATTTGATACTAACCTGTTATACTTTGATGCTGCCAGCGCTTTCTTTTATGAGAACCAGGGGATTATTGACATGGTGAGAATCTATCGTGAAAACCTCGACAGAGATAAGCTATTTGCTATTCGAAATGGTTACTACGAGGTCATTAATAATTACGCTGATAAGATTGAACTTGTTTAACCGATCAAGGGAACAGATAACCACAGGATTATACTATGCAGAAATAAAAAAAGAGGCTCCTGTCAGAAGCCTCTTTTTTTATTTATTAAAGTGTAAATCTAGTTTAATCCGCGTTTTTTAAGCAATGGCTCTATAGTAGGAGCTTGTCCACGGAACTTAATATACTGAACCATACCTTCATCATCACCACTTTCCTGCAAGCAATTTTTGCGGAAACTTGCGGCTAATACAGGATTGAAAAGATCACCTGATTGTTTGAAATAATCAAAAGCATCAGCATCAAGCACTGCTGCCCATGAATAAACGTAATAGCCGGCAGCATACCCGCCATTAAAGATATGAGCAAAGTATGTAGAACGGTAACGTGGTAAAATTTCATTGATCAATCCAATTTTATTCATTGCTTGCTTTTCAAAGGCATCTACATCATTGAGTTTAACAGGATAAGCCAATTTATGGTAATCCATATCCAGAATAGAGGCAGCCATGATTTCAGCATTATCAAATCCCTGGTTGAACAAGGTGCTTTTCTGAATTTTGGTAATCAGAGTTTCAGGAATTACTTCGCCGGTTTTATAATGTTTAGCGTACATACGTAAAACTTCAGGTTCACCAGCCCAGTTTTCCATTACCTGTGATGGCAATTCTACAAAGTCGGTCGGTACGTTTCCGGCAGTGCGTGTGTACTTGCCTTCAGTAAACAAGCCATGCAAAGCATGCCCAAATTCATGAAACATAGTAGTTGTTTCGTCCCAGTTCAGTAGTGCAGGGGTATTGCCGGTAGGTTTAGTGAAATTGAATACAACAGAAACCAGTGGGGTTACCTTCTTGCCATTTTCAAACCCTGCTGATCTGAAACTTGTACACCACGCTCCGCCGCTCTTTGATGGACTTGGGAAATAATCAAGGTAAATAATCCCAAGGTGTGAACCATCTTTATCTTTTACTTCATAGGTTTCAACATCTTTCTGATAAACAGGGATATTGTTAACTTTTTGGAATGAAATACCATATAATCTGGTAGCTACTGCAAACATGCCATTACGAACGTTTTCAAGGCTGAAATAAGGCCTGAGCTCGTTTTCGTCAAGATTGTATTTCTGTTTGCGAAGTTTTTCGGCATAATACCACCAATCCCATGATTGCAGTTTAAAGTTATTGCCTTCAGCATTCGAAATAGCCTGCATTTCAGCAAGTTCGGCTTTAGCAACCGGCGTAGCAGCTTTCATAAGTTGATTGAGTAACTGGTCAACAGCACCAGTTGTTTTAGCCATATTTTCATCAATAACATAAGCAGCATAATTATCAAAGCCCAAGATGTTGGCTTTCTCAGCTCTTAACCGAACCATATCCATAACAAGCTTTTTATTATCATTGGCGTTGTTATTATCACCACGCATAAAATAACCGGTATAAATCTTTTCACGCAGATCACGGTTTTTAGCATATTGCAGGAATGGGATCAAACTGGGTTTAGCAAGTGTGAACACCCATTTGCCATTCTTTCCGGCTTCAGTGGCAGCTTCAGCAGCAGCAGATATCACGCCATCAGGTAAACCTGCAAGGTCAGCCTTATTGTCAATAACCAACTGGAAGTTTTTGTTTGTTTCAGCTAACATGTTTTCACCGAACTTCACAGACAATAAGGAGAGTTCTTCGTTGATTTTACGTAACTGATCTTGTTTATCTTTAGATAAATTAGCGCCATCGCGTTCAAAATCATGGTAATATTTTTCAACTACTCTTTTTTGCTGAGCATCCAAACCGGAGTTATCGCGCTTATCATAAATAGCCTTAATGCGTTCAAAAAGTTTTGCATTCATTGAAATGTCATCTGAATGCCTTGACAGCAATGGAGTTACTTTTTGAGCAATCTCCTGCATTTTTTCATTGGTATTGGCTTCGTTTACATTGAAGAATACCAAGGAAACATTGTTGAGCAGCTTGCCTGATTTATCAAAAGCAAGGATTGTATTATCAAATGTCGGGGCTTCCTTGTTATCAGTTATTGCAGCAATTTCAGCATTTTGCTGTTTCATGCCTTCCATAAAAGCAGGCATATAATCAGAAGTGTCAATTTTGTCAAAAGGAGGTGCCTCGAAAGGTGTGTTATACTCTGAGAAGAAAGGATTATCCCCTTTTTTCTCCTGGTTGCATGATATAAATGCAGGGATTGTTAACATAAGTAAATAAATGAGTTTTTTCATGGATTGTTAATTGATTGGGGGTGATCACAATTGATTTTAAAGGCAAATTTATGCATAATTGCGTTATAATCACGCAATCAGCTAAAGAAATTGATCAAACTTGCAGAATACAGCCAGAGCGCCAATCTGCATTTTATTATCCGCTCATAATAGTTTGACTATGCTGATAAACTAATACCATCATACCGTTTCAATGAAGGTCCGCTTCGCAATTTTACCTATCAGGGATGTGGTGACCATATCAAAAGAAGCTCCTATAATGCCCCCGGTTAATGGTATTGCTTTGCTAATATTAATTAATCCTTTACCACCAGACCTGGTCAATAACACGAAACCAATTTTTTCATTTATGGAAACCAGGCTCCTTTCAGAAATACTACTTACCATTTGACGGGTAACATTCTTGCCAAAGCGTATACCGATTTCCTGAAAAATATCTTTAACTGCATTACCAGCCAGGCAGGCAAGGACCAGCGTTTTAACCTTACGGTCTTCCAGGTCATATCCACCTATGTATGCAATAGCTGCAATCATACGCAACTGAATAAACACTACACTAATCAGATTTGCAGGTATGACCAAAGGAAGGGTAAGCAGACCTCCCAAACCTGTAATGAATCCACTGCTCCCGGCCAAAAGCCTTTGCCTGTTTATCAGGGCATCCACTTGTCGATCAATAGTTAATTCTTGTGAGCTATACTTTTCAGCCAGTTTTATTGCCTTGTCAATTCCTGTGGCTCCCGTTACTGCCCTGTCATAGGTCCAGTTCAAGAGGTTAGCCCATATATTTTGTGTTGCAGTGATGTCCATTATTTCCTTTATTAAATAAATGATCCATGATCATGTTATAGTTTATATAACAATGATTAATGAGAAAGGGCTTAATATCAGAAAAAGACTTGCAATTATTCTATTACGGGAGCATGTTTAAGTTTGTATTCAATCCTCATGGTAAAGCTAAGGAAGATGATGCCAATTACAAAGAAAACAGCAATAGCTAATACTGAATATCGCATACTCCCTGTAATCGCTTCAATGATGCCGAAGCTAAAAGTACCTGCAACCGTAGCCAGTTTTTCCATTACATCATAAAAGCTGAAGAAACTGGTGTGTTCAGTCGTATCCTGAGGGATCATTTTACTATAGGTAGAACGAGCCAATGATTGAGTACCTCCCATAACGATACCAATAAAAAATGCTGCAATGATGAATTGGATGGAATTGACAATTGCAAAGGCCCCGAAACAAATAATAATCCAAATTATCACGGAGATCATGAGGGCTTTAAGATTACCTATTCGACCTGAAAGCCTTGAAAAGGACCAGGCACCTCCTATTCCAACCAGTTGAATAACTAAAACGGTGGGTATCAGTACACTATCATCTAATCCAATCTCTTTTTCGCCATACGTTGCAGCCATAAACATAACCGTAAGCAAACCCATCATTACGAAAAAGAAACCTAACAGATAGCAACTTAACTGGCGTGACCTCCTCACTTGTTGAAACACCTTATCCAGTTCACGGTAACCTTCAAGTAGGATGTTAGTTTCCTTATCCTTACGGCGTTTGCGGAATGTATAACGTGGCAGCCTCCTGAAAGTGATCTGTGAAAAACCAATCCACCAAAGGAATACGCTTAGGAATGATATCTTAGCAGGCATAGCGCCATCAGTAATTCCAAACAACTCCGGTTTTAGTATCATCAACAGGTTAATCAGTAACAGCACAACCCCACCCAGATAACCCATTGAGTAGCCTCTGGCACTTATTCGGTCCTGATCTTTCTTTTCAACAATAACCGGTAAAAATGAATTATAGTAAACAATGCTCCCCCCATAACCAACAGTGCCTAATGCAAAAGCAATGACACCCAATTCTATATGTTGGGCATCAAAGAAAAACAGAGTGCCACATGATAACGCTCCAATCCAGGTAAACACCTGCATGAAGGTTTTCCGTCGACCGGTGTAATCAGCCAGTGATGAAAGCATCGGAGTGATTAGGGCAACAACCAGGTATGCTGCTGCTATGGCCCATGAATACAGTACTGTATTGATAATATCGTACCCGAAAAAGTTCACTATAAAATCATCCGCGCCATGCTTGGTTACCTGGTTATAATATATTGGGAAAATTGCTGATGCAATGGTTAATTGATAAACCGAATTGGCCCAATCATACATTACCCATCCGTTGATGACTTTTTTGTTGCCTTTCCGGATGATATTGTTTCGAAGATTCCTTTTCAAAGGATAAGGTTTTAGATGGCTAATGTAAGAGGTTTCAATAAATCTTCCAAAATATTGGAAAGAATAATTGTGTGAAACACATTTTTTAATTGCATTTCGCTACATGTGAATCGACTCAAAATTTGGTCAGATGGAGTGTCAGAAATATCAAATTATTTTTTTTTGCCATTTTTTATTTAAAAGTTGAAGCTCCAAATTTTGTCTATTCCTAACCTAAATCGTGTTTTTAACCAGAGTTCATTTAGAGTTCGTACGAAGTTCGTACGAAGTTCATACGTAGTTCATACGTAAAATTACGTTTAAAACACGGATGAACATCGTTTTAAACACGTTTAAGCTCAAAATGAATATCAGTCAGAAATGGCGCTTATTTTAACCGGATATTAGATATTCGTAAGTATAATGAAGTGAAAAATAGAAAGCAATATGGCATATCATCAATGATTATTTTTATAGATGCAGAAATAATTTCCTGCTTCCTGAAAATTTGGAAGCATACCAAGTATCCATACTAATTCTAACCACCGGTACCTGATCGGTTGGTCATATAATCTGATAACCCTTAATCAGGAAATATCGGTTAATGGAAATTTGATTATCATGGATGCATGTTATTTTCTTTCGTAAATTAGTTGCTTTAATATACTATTATGAGAAAGATCGTACTCTCCTTTGTGATCATGACATGGGTATTTGTCAATTCTGTATATCCGCAAAGCACGGATACGACCAAGCAGGTAGAAAAGCCAAAATCAGGTTTAAACATTGGGGCGCTCCCTGCCATTTCTTTTGATTCCGATTTGGGATTCCAATACGGCCTGATTGGTAATCTTTTTAATTATGGGGATGGTTCCTATTATCCGGATTACAAATGGTCGCTTTATGGGCAGTGGTCACAAACCACCAAAGGAAATGGTACCAATCAACTCTATTTTGACTCGAAATATTTGTTACCTCACCACATACGGATAACAGCCGACTTTAGCTTGCTGACCGAAAAAGCCCTCACCTTTTATGGGTTCAACGGGTTTGAAGCGGCCTATCATCCTGAATTTGAAGATGATGATGTAAACAACAATTTGTACATATCAAGAATGTACTACAATTACGAGTGGCGAATGTTCCGAATGAGCATTGACTTACAAGGAGCGCTATACCAAAAACATTTTAAATGGCTTGCCGGATATGGGCGTTATGACACAAAAGCAGGTTCAGTAGACATTGAAAAGCTGAATAAAGGGTTGGATGATGATAAGAAATTGCCTGCTGTTGACGGGTTATATGATCAGTTTGTTGATTGGGGTTTCATTAGCAGTGAAGAAGCTGATGGAGGAGCTGTTAATACTTTAAAACTGGGACTTGTTTACGATACCCGTGATAATGAATCTATTCCGCAGCATGGTATGTGGGCTGAAGCACTATTAATGACTGCGCCCCGATTTTTTGGAAACAAGGAATCAGCTTACACCAAACTGGCTCTCATTTACAGACATTACGTTCCGGTGGTGGCTAATAAGCTCACTTTTGCTTATCGGCTGGGTTGGCAAGGTACTGTTAGCGGGAAATGTCCTTTCTATATGGATCCTTTTTTGGTTACATCATCCACAAAGGTTACCATTAATGAAGGATTGGGAGGCGCCAAGTCTCTTCGTGGAATACTGCGTAACAGGGTGGTGGGTGATGGCATTAGTTATGCCAACCTCGAATTAAGGTACAAGCTGATGGAGTTTAATAAATGGAACCAGAACTTTTACATTGGACTGAATGGTTTTGGTGATTTTGGAATGGTAACCACACCTGTTGATTTTAACAAAGCTAATTTACCCGTGGGTGAATTGTACTCCAAGTATTTTGATCAGGACAATGACCAACTGCATGCATCATACGGAGCAGGATTAAAAATAGCTATGAACCGGAATTTCGTGCTTTCACTTGATTACGGTCGTGCTGCTGATAAACGCGATGGTACCAGTGGCTTGTATATCAATATTGGATTCTTGTTTTAAAACTCCAAAAGGCTCATTAAAGCTATAATTATTCTTTAGTGAAACTATATTCAGAATCCCTTAAAGCTTAATAAGTTTGAATGTTTCGCTTTGATTTCCGCTGGTTACCCGAAGTATATATAAACCTTTCCTGATGTTTGAAGCAGGTATGGTTAGCTGTTGTTCGCCTGCAGTAACGGTTTGTATTGATTGGTAGATTCCGGAA
>JBAXYX010000088.1:0-9431 GCA_041670625.1 Lentimicrobiaceae bacterium
CACAGTATAAGCGGGGAGACTTTGAAAACATACTTTTTCAAGGATGCACAGCAGCTTGCCAGTTATTCGTTCCATGTCTCTGGATTAACAAAGGGTATTTATTTCATGCAATTGCAAACAGCCAATGATACCTTCTCAAAAAAAATGGTAATTGAATAAAGTACCATGAATAAAGGGTATAATCATTAGCGCTGACTTTTTTATTAAAGCTCAACTTTTTCAGGTTTGATAAATATATTAACCAGGCCGGCACAAATGGCTTCAATATTAGGGGCGAGGATAAAGAACTAAAGTTGTGAGAGTGCCCGGCCACCGACAAACAGCGCTTGGCTGATGTTTGAAACCGGGTTTACTGAAGTATGGGTTGTCGGGATGCTGATCAGGTGGATAAGGGTCAGTGACAAACCAATTGCCAACCTGGCGAAACCTTTGGGCTCATCTTTGTCGGGAGTGCCTGGCAAAACGATCAGGAATATAAAGGTCATCACACATTCACACACTATAGCGGCAAACATACTGTATTGACCCGGTGAATGTGCACCGTAGCCATTAGCTGCATAATTACAAATATTGCTGCCGTTCCCAGTTGCAATGAAACAGAGTACTCTTGCCACCGCAATGCCACCTGGTGCCTGATCAAGAACCTACAGCAGGATTACAATGAGTCCCTGAAATATACCCCTATGAATAAACAATAGTGAGCATTGTTAATCAAAATGCTAAAGTAACTCATGAAAGTGCAATCCCTAATACAGGGAATCCACCTGCTAGTACTGCACTTCTGCAACCTCCAAATTCTAATCAGAAAGTGCCAATAAACTCTGCTAAACCTTTTCTCATGTTTATAAAGTATTATTTACTTACTGATCAGGTTTTTAGATGCGCTCCGTTTCTAATTGTGGATTCTGGTTTCCGCTAAACTTATTAATTGTTAATGATTTCTTTTTCTTGACTTAGAAAAGATCAGGTTATTCAGGAGGTAGGTGATTGTCAATTACATATATGTAATTCTATGCTAATAAATGGCAATTTGCATGATGATACCAAAAAAATGTGAAAATACAAGAGCTATCCTTTTCAGCCACTTTCCTGACTGCTTATGATATAATTCCAGAGCCCGAACTATCTATTCCAAGCTTCCTCTTTGTTCCATGAAGGATTGTTTTCGTGCTACTACCTGGCAACTTCACACTTTAATATTATGCATTAAAGGCTCATACCAAGTATAGACTAAGTATAAACTAAGTATAGACCAAGTATAGACCAAGTATGAACCAACTACAGACCAAGTACAGACCAAGTACAGTAAATTACTGAATTTGGTGTGAGTTCGTGTTTACTTGATGTGAGTTTGGGGTAAGGTTGGTGTAGGTAAAAATTGATAGCACATTAATCCTATTTGATGCTACAGAGCCTTTATGCATGTTTAATGAAATACCCACACGGTGTTTGAATGACGTGGGTTTGATTGTTCAAAAGGATAAAACAGAATGGGCTGAATTTCATAGCCCTGATATTCCTGATACCAGGTATGACATTGACCTTAAACTGATTCCTGAAAATGATACCAACTTATACGGTTTGCAACAGTCAATGCTCATTTTATCGGGCTAAAATATGTGTGATATATTGCAGATTGCTTTAAAGTTACTTAATAGCAAAAAGTATATTAATCGATATATATCAATAGTATTACTGACATGAATAAGCTAAACTATGGTTATTGGTCTACTTTAATAGTAGGTTTGATGATGTTATTTAATTCATGCGAAGAGCAGGAGGTTGAGGTATATAGCAACAACCTGATTGTTAAATCAAACGAAATAAATGCTTTTGTTTTTACTGACAAACAAGTAAATGCAGACAACTACTTAGTCATTCCCTGGAAGATTTATGTAAAAGGAGGGGCCCCCGGTCATCAATCAGGCGATTATCATTTCAGGGTAGCTGAGGGTACAACTTTACCTTTAGGGTTGAAGGTTGATCCTTTGCAGGGAGTAATAAAAGGATCAGGCACTTCTATGGATACCTTACTTAAGTTTCAGGATTTTTTTATTGAAGTTACGGATGGTATTGATACTGTAGTGCAAAAGTTCACACTCAAAACACAGATTTCAAAAAACAGGATTCATCGTTTTTCGTCGGTTATGCAGTTTAATTCACCTGAAACGAATTTGGTAGTAGGTAAAGAATCTGTTAATTACGGAGTATCACTCACCATGCAGGGAGGGAGCCCTCCATATAATTATGAACTGACTGAAGGAACTGAATTGCCGGAAGGATTATCACTTTGTGGTTCCAATGGAGTAATATCAGGAAGTGTTTTGAACATAGCTCCGGGCACCTATTCTTTTAAGGTGCAATGCATGGATAACAAGGGCAATCTGGCCATCAGCATGTGCACATCTATGGATTACGAGGAATATAAAATTGTGGTCAGGTAAAGTAGTGGGCAATACTATTTTATAGTAATCCGGGTTATTCGTTATTTGATGAGCTTGAAAGGTCCCTATGGTCATAACTACAAAGACATAGTTACACTAAGCCGTCTTATTCTGTCAACTTCGAGTGGTGGGCTACCATAATCAAAATCAAATCCCGTACATAAAATGCCAGACCAGTTCTCTGTTCGCGGTTTATGGTTCATAATTTATCTTTAAGTTCAAAATAATCAGAATATTTTGACTTTTTGGAACTTAATGGTAAATTTGTAGTAGAAAAGTCTGTCCTTATGAAAAGAAAAGTAACTCAGTCTTTGATAGACTGGAAGAACGCGTTCTTCAACTGGAAGAAGGCGTTATTCCTGTAGAAATAAAAAAAGGACTCAGAATCCGATCACGTAGTTGGGGAATATTTGTCGGGAAATATAACTCTCCCTACGCGATCCGCATTTCAAAAAAGAACTTTGGATTTGAGAACAATATAAAGTCAGTACCATTGTATGCAGTTCATTGCATTTGAGTAAGGGTAACCTTTCAGCGTTAAAAACGTTCTGCTTCCTAGGTTAAAGAAGTTCTGGGCTAAAATGCTGGAACCTTCAGCGGGGGTGAAAGTATCTTCTTGGTTCGCGGTTTACGGGCATTTTTGCCGATGCATGGGGTTGTTTATAGGATATTTTTACCGATGCATGGGTAAATTTTTCGTTTTCTGTCGATTTCATCCGGCATTTTAACATCATAATTGCCGAATAGGTTAGACATTAACAAACAATATAAGTCGTAGTGACTACTCACGAGTTGTACTATTTATGACATCCCCCACTGAACGGAACAAGGAATTCCCGGAATCCGGAACGATTTTGAATGCGTAGCTTCGAACATCAAATACTGAACAGCCCCCCTCATTTCAAACCTAAAAGCCAATAGTAGTGAACAGGACAACAATTGTAAAAATTTGATTACCTTTGCAACCTTTTCAGGGAGCACTTCTCTACAATCTAATAAACACGAATTTAAATGATTACAGTTTCTAACCTGGGTATCCAATTTGGCAAGCGGATACTTTTTCAGGATGTAAATATTAATTTCACACCAGGTAACTGTTATGGAATAATTGGAGCCAATGGAGCCGGTAAATCAACCTTTCTGAAAATGTTATCAGGTGAAGTTGAAAATACAAAAGGTACAGTATCCCTGGGAGTCGGTGAACGTTTATCAGTACTTAACCAGAATCACTCCGAGTTTGATGAATGCACAGTTATTGCGACTGTATTGATGGGATATTCGGAATTATGGTCAGTGATGAATGAAAAGGATACCCTTTATTCAAAAACTGATTTTACGGAGGAAGATGGGAACAGGGCTTCAGAATTGGAAGAGAAGTTTGCTGAGATGGATGGCTGGAATGCTGAGAGTAACGCGGCAAGCCTGTTGAGTGGGTTAGGTATTAAGGAAGATCAGCATCAAAAACTCATGGTTGATCTGGATGGTAAAGAAAAAGTAAAAGTACTTTTGGCCCAGGCCCTTTTTGGCCGGCCGGATAACCTGTTACTCGATGAACCTACCAATGACCTGGACCTTGATACGGTCAACTGGCTTGAAGGATATCTATCAAACTTTGACAATACGGTGTTGGTGGTTTCACACGACAGGCACTTTCTTGATTCTATTTGTACCCATATAGTTGACATTGATTACAGCAAAATACAATTGTATCCAGGTAACTACAGTTTCTGGTATGAGAGCAGTCAATTGGCTTTGCGGCAGTTACAAACACAGAATAAAAAAGCTGAAGAGCGTAAAAAGGAATTGCTTGAATTTATTGCCCGCTTTAGTGCAAATGCTTCAAAATCAAAGCAGACTACCAGTCGAAAAAAAATGATTGAGAAGCTTAATATTGAAGAGATTAAACCTTCAACGCGTAAATACCCGGGTATCATCTTTACTCCTGAACGTGAACCAGGGAATAATATTCTGGAAGTTAAAAAACTGACCAAGATTGTAAACGGTACTACACTGTTTAAAAATGTCAGTTTTACGATGCAGAAGGACGATAAAATAGTGTTTTTATCGAGGGATACCAGGGCCATGACATATCTTTTTGAGATACTTAAAGGTCATGATCAGGCTGACAGCGGCACTTTTGAATGGGGTCAGACTATTCTAAAGGCTTATTTGCCGTTGCAATATGAAGAGCTATTTACAACTGATATCAGTTTGATTGACTGGCTTGCGCAGTTTTCACAGGATACTACCGAGTTGTATTTGCGGGGATATTTAGGCAAAATGCTGTTTTCGGGCGAAGAAATTTATAAGAAGGCCAATGTGCTTTCAGGGGGGGAGAAAGTGCGGTGCATGATTTCACGTATGATGATTCGCAATGCCAATGTGATGATACTTGACACCCCTACCAATCACCTGGATCTGGAGTCTATACAAGCTTTTAATAATACTTTGATCAAGTTTAAGGGCAATTTACTCATGTCATCACATGACCATGAATTCATTCAAACCATTTGTAACCGGATCATTGAAATTGGTCCAAAGGGTATGATCGATAAAATGATGGATTATGATGATTATATTTCAGATGAAAAGCTCAAAGAGCAAAGGAATAAGCTGTATTAATTTTTACTGACCCCTCTTTTATTTTAATCTTTTTACCTTACGGTTCCATTCACATTACTGCACTTTATCAGTAAGGTGGTATTGTATTTTCTTTTAAGTTTTCAACTTATTTAACCTTTATTAAGAAAAGAATTCGTAATTAATTGAAAATTAATGCTTACCTTGCCAGGAAATATAAACGGTATGAGAAAAAGTAAAATTATTCCAGGGTTAAATCAAAAAAATGGTCGTACACTTTCTGCTCAAACTCTGGATACTTGTGGGTCAATTAGAGGTAAATATCCGGTAGTACTTGATGGAGGAAAAACCACAATTTATATTTCTGATAAAAGTAAAGAAGCAGAAATAGTTGAACGATACAGGACAAGAACAAAAAGATAAATCCTGATTTTTGATTCAATATTCAATTATAGCATACAAGTTATTTACATCTGATATCATTCACAGAAGGTCATAGTAAAATTTGCAGCCATCAGGTATCTTGGCTACAGGACTTTTTGTTGTGTATGTTATGATTTATAATGGGAATACCCAGAGGATATTTATTAAGTTCATTCAATGGTGGATCAATGGTGAATCAATGGTGAATCAATTGTGAACCAAGCCAGAATCAAGCATGGACCACTCATGAATAGATTGTGAATCAATCATGAGCCACTCAGGAACCAATTGTGAACCAATCATGAACCGCTCATGAACCAATTGTGAATCAATCATGAACCGATCATGAGCCAATTATGACTCTATAATGAACCAATTATGAATCATTCATGAACCAAGTCTGAATCAAGCTTGGACCACTCATGAATAGATAGTGAGCCAATTATGGCTCTTTGATGAACTATTAAGGAACCAATTGTGAGCCAATTGCGAATCTATGATGAACCACTCAAAAACCGATTGTGAACCAAGCCTGAATCAAGCTTGGACCACTCATGAATAGATAGTGAGCCAATTATGGCTCTTTGATGAACCATTCATGAACCAATTGTGAATCAATTGTGAATCAGATTAAGCATGAGGATATTGCCTGGATTATTATATTCAGGTTAGTTTTTTGCATAAGTGCAACAGCAAAGGAAATATTACCCATCACATAATAAATGGACTACCCCTGAGTTTAAAAAAAAGACTATTTTTACAAACTCTTGTTAACATCGACTTAATACTGATTAACATGCCGCTACTAGGATCAATTATCAAAGGCGCTATTGAATTCCCAAGCAGGATTCCGTTTGAAAAGGTCAGAAACTTATCACCTATCAGAAAGCAGCAGATCACTTTACGTAAGCTGATCAGCAGAGCGCAGTATACTTCATTAGGTGAAGAATATGAATTTGGTGATTTGCTGAAAAAAAAAGATTTAATCACTAATTTTAAGCAAGCTGTTCCTATCAATGATTACAATTCTATACATCAAAAATGGTGGTATCGAACGCTTCATGGTGAAACATTTGTTGCATGGCCCGGAAAGATCAAGTATTTTGCCCTCAGTTCAGGTACCAGTGAAGCCTCTAGTAAATACATACCCGTTACCGGTGATATGATCAAAGCTATTAAAAGGACCAGTATCCGGCAGATATTTTCCTTAGCAAAGTATGATTTTCCCAGAGACTTTTTTGAGAAAGGAATCCTGATGTTAGGAGGAAGCACTCATTTGATGTTTAATGGAACCTATTATGAAGGTGACTTGTCGGGAATAACTACGAGTAATATTCCTTTTTGGTTTCAGCATTTCTATAAACCCGGAAACCGGATATCCAAGGAACGGGACTGGTCAACCAAACTTGATGAAATTGTACGTAATGCCAGGGATTGGGATATCGGAGTAATTGTTGGCGTTCCGGCCTGGTTGCAGATACTGATGGAGCGTATTATTTCATACTATAAGGTGGATACCATTCATGATATATGGCCTAATCTTTCCATTTATGTACATGGAGGCGTTTCATTTGCACCCTACCAAAAAACATTTGAGAAATTATTAGCCAAACCCCTTACTTATATCGAGACCTACCTGGCCTCTGAAGGGTTTATAGCCTATCAGAGCAGACCTAATGCCAATGCAATGGAACTTGTACTTGATAACGGGCTGTTTTATGAATTTGTGCCGTTTAACGCTGATAATTTTGATAATGATGGCACGATTAAAAAGGATGCCAATACATTAACTATTGACCAGGTAGAAGAAGGCCGAGAATATGCGTTACTATTATCGTCGTGTTCAGGAGCCTGGCGTTATTTGATTGGTGATACTATTAAGTTTACATCAAAATCTTTATCGGAAATAGTTATTACAGGCCGTACACGTCACTTCCTTAATCTTTGTGGTGAGCACTTGTCGCAGGAAAACATGAATCGTGCCATTCAAATCCTTGAGGAGAAACTGAATGTTGCGGTTCCTGAGTTCACGGTTGCCGGTATCAGGCATGGGAGCATGTTTGCTCATAAATGGTACCTGGGTGTAACAGGTGATATCCATACTATGGATGCTCAGAAAATCAAAGAGCAACTGGATCAAAACCTGAAAGATATAAATGACGATTATCGTGTTGAACGTATTGCTGCTATCCGTGATGTGATTATTGATTTGATCCCTTTACAACTCTTTTATGACTACATGAAGATGCGCGGAAAAGAAGGTGGCTCACATAAATTTCCAAGGGTAATAAAAAACGACCAACAAACCCAGTGGGAAGAATTTCTTGATAAGAATTACAGGGACAAGTAAACGGACTCTATGCATCCATTGTTGGAAGGTATGATTTTGGGACTTACCCTTGCTGTTATGCTGGGGCCTGCAATGTTTACTTTGATTCAAACCAGTATTCACAGAGGTTTGTATAGGGGAATAGTGCTTGCTACAGGTATTTTTTTAAGTGATTTGGTTATTGTTGTGTTTTGCTATTTGGGAGCAGCTCAAATATTTGGAAGCGATCGAAATGGACTATTGTTTGGTATAGTTGGCGGAATAATACTTATTGTATTTGGGATAGTTACTTACCTGCGAAAGGTACACCTTTCAGCGGATGACATGATTGAGAGTTACAAGATGCCGGGACCACTGACATACATTTTAAAAGGTTTCTTTTTAAACTTTGCCAATCCTTTTATATGGCTCTTTTGGATTTCAGTTATGGTTACTGTAAGTGCCAGCAATGGATCAGAAACGTCAGCAATCAAATTATTCTTTACGGGTGCTTTAGTTACCACTTTTAGCACTGACCTTTTGAAGGTTTTTATTGCCAATAAATTAAAAGGTTATCTTAAACCCCGTACCCTGATTAAACTAAACCACGCGGTAGGTATAATGCTCGTTATTTTTGGAGTATTCCTGATGATACGAACATTTATTCAATTTTAAAGGAGTGTAACTAATTAGTTAAGCTCACTATCTTGCTTATGGGTGAATTCCTCATTTAGTAAGTCAACCATAATATCCTTGATATTTAACTGGATTTCCTTTTTATTGTTCCATTCATTTTCTTCAATGTGATAGCAGATGTTAAATGGCTGTCCCTGGCTTACATAATTAAAATGATCGCCTAATTGAAAAGCTATTGCCGGGATTGGGTTAGAAGCATAGTCTGTATGTCCCAATGTAAGTTTTAAGTGTTTGTTTTTAAGCAATCGACCGTTTCCATTATCAATAACACCGTTAGTTTGGAATATTGGTGACGGGTTGCCGGGGCCGAAAGGAGCAAACTGCTTAATAATGCGTACAAATTTGGGGGTTATTTCATTGAGCGTAAGTTCAGTATCTATTTCTACTTCAGGGGTTAACATATCATCAGTTATCTTTCCGGCTACTACCTTTTCAAATTTCTGCATAAAAGCATCCAGGTTTTCAGGTTTCATGGATAGCCCTGCAGCATATTTATGACCTCCGAAATGTTCCAGCAAATCACTGCATTCATCAATGGCATCATAAATGTCAAAGTCTTTGATGGAGCGCGCTGATCCGGTAATCAATCCGTTTGATTGGGTTAACACAATAGTAGGGCGATAATAAGATTCAATCAAGCGGGAGGCAACAATACCTATTACTCCTTTGTGCCAATCTTTATTAAATACAACAGTTGCATGGCAATCTTGAAAACCCGGTTGATTTTTAATGTTCTCAAGGGCCATGTCGGTGGTATTAAGGTCAAGGTCACGGCGTGTGGTATTGAATTCATTGATTTGTTCAGCCAGTACTATTGCAGCTGTCTGATCATCGCAAATAAGAAGTTTAACAGCATTATTTCCACTTTCAATACGGCCGGCAGCATTAATACGTGGGCCAATTAGAAATACGAGATCAGAAATGGTAAGTTCACGACAGAAATAACATACTTTATTTTCATTACAGCCAGCGGGTGAAAG
>JBAXYX010000089.1:0-9408 GCA_041670625.1 Lentimicrobiaceae bacterium
GTTCAAGATTTTCAACATTCACGACCGATCTGCTGCTCTTTATGGGTATCACTGCGCAGGTTTTTCCAAGTGTATTGGTTAAGGTGACCGTGCCTGATTTTATACCCGGAAATTCAAAAACAACGCTCTCACCGGCCGATGGATAACACGGTACAAGAAGCCATACAACTGTATGGGAAACCTGAAATACTCAATACGGATAAGGGAAGTCAACTTACAGGTGAAGTTTTTAAATGCATTAAAATCTAACGATATACAAATTCCAATGGATGGTAAATACCGGGCTTTAGATAATTTCTTCAGTGAACGGCTCTGGAAAAGCTTGAAGTACGAACACATTTATTTGAATGTTTACGAGTATGGGGCTGATTTGAACAAAGGGCTGAAAGAGTATTTTTAAGTTCTATAATAACGAAAAGCCCCATCAAACATCAAATTATTAAACACCAGCAAAAAAGTTTAACATTGCAGCTTATAGCCAGAATAACTTTTTGTCAGATTGCTTGTTTGAAGGTGTATTCTCTCGGTATGCTGAGGCTGTTTGTACTAACTTCATTATTTGCAACATTTGAGCCTTAAAAATGACTACTTTTGCAAACTCAAATTTAAATCCATATACTATAGAATGCAGAATATTAGAAACATTGCAATAATTGCCCATGTCGATCATGGCAAAACAACATTGGTCGACCGAATACTATATCAGTCAAAACTATTCAGAGAAAACCAGGAAATGGGGGAACTCATTCTCGACAGTAACGATCTGGAACGGGAAAGAGGTATCACCATTTTGTCGAAAAATGTTTCAGTCAGGTATAAAGGAATTAAGATAAATATTATTGACACCCCGGGCCACAGTGACTTTGGCGGTGAAGTTGAGCGGGTGCTCAATATGGCCGATGGCGTTATTTTGTTAGTTGATGCTTTTGAAGGTCCTATGCCTCAAACCAGGTTCGTACTGATGAAAGCGCTTGCCTTGAATTTAAAACCGATTGTTGTTATCAATAAGGTGGATAAGCCTAACTGTGATCCTGAAGGAGTTCAGGAAGCTGTGTTTGATTTGATGTTCAATCTGGATGCTACCGATGAACAGTTGAATTTTCCAACAGTTTATGGTTCCAGTAAACAGGGATGGATGTCGGCCGACTGGCGTAAACCAACTACTGATATCACTTACCTGCTGGATAAAATTATTGAATATGTTCCTGAGTATGAACATACGGAAGGAAACACCCAGTTGCAGATTACCTCACTTGATTATTCATCGTATGTTGGCCGTATTGCCGTGGGACGTTTATCACGCGGTGTACTGCGCGGAGGAATGAATGTTTCGTTACTAAAACAGGATGGCAGGGCCTTTAAGACCAAAATCAAGGAACTGTTCGTTTTTGAAGGTCTTGGAAAAGAAAAAATCAAAACTGATGTTTTCCCCGGTGAAATTTGTGCCATACTGGGTATTGATGACTTTGATATCGGGGATACCATTGCTGATTTTGATGAACCCGAAGCGCTAAAGCCACTCCATATTGATGAGCCTACTATGAGTATGCTTTTCACTATCAATAATTCACCATTCTTTGGTAGGGAAGGGAAATTTGTTACATCACGCCACATTCGTGAACGGCTGTTTAAGGAAGTAGAGAAAAATTTGGCTATGCGGATAGTGGAAACGGACTCACCCGATAAACTTATGGTTTACGGAAGGGGCATTCTTCATTTATCCATATTGGTTGAAACTATGAGGCGTGAAGGTTATGAGCTGCAGTTAGGGCAACCGCAGGTAATTACCAAGGTAATTGATGGCGTAGTGAATGAACCTATTGAATTACTGACTATACACGTTCCGGAGGCATTTTCAGGTAAGGTGATTGAACTGGTTTCACAGCGTAAAGCTGAAATAGTTACCATCGAAACTAAAGGTGACCGAATTCACATGGAATTTGCTATCCCTGCCAGGGGAATTATAGGCTTACGTAATAACGTTTTGACGGCTACTGAAGGTGAAGCTATCATGGCCCACCGCTTTAAAGATTATGAGCCCTGGAAAGGTGAAATACCGGGTCGTAATAAAGGCGCTTTAATAGCTATGGAAACAGGAATAGCAATTGCTTATTCCATTGATAAATTGCAGGATCGTGGTACGTTTTTTGTTTATCCAAACGAAGAGATCTATGCCGGACAGATTATTGGTGAACACATCAGACCTGACGATCTGCTGATTAATGTAACAAAGACCAAAAAGCTGACCAATGTGCGAGCTTCAGGTACTGATGATAAGATAGTGATTGTTCCGCCGGTGAAGTTCTCACTTGATGAATGCATGGAGTATATTTCGGAGGATGAATACCTTGAAGTTACCCCGCGGACATTAAGAATGCGTAAAATCATACTCGATGAGCATGAGCGTAAACGGAGCCAAAAATAATAATAAAGATTTTTATGAAACGGACTTTCTTCTTCTTAATCCTGTTATCAGCTTTTTCTTTTAACAGTTGCGACATTCTTGACCAGGCACAACAGGCCGTAATGTTGTCAAAATGTGAATTCAGACTCAGTACTCTTACAAATGCCAAGCTGGCAGGAGTAAACGTACAACAAATTAAAAGCTATAAAGACCTGAGTGTGCCTGATGCTGCTAAAATTGCATCAGCATACGCTAAAGGTAGCCTTCCGGTTAGTTTTACACTTAATGTGGAATCGAAAAATCCTAATGCATACGCTGCCGGGTTGAGTAAGCTCGACTGGATATTAATGATTGATGATCTGGAAGTACTCACCGGGGTAACTGAACAAAAGATAACGATACCTGCTAACGGTGGGACTGCAACTTTACCCATGAATTTGAATTTTGATCTGATGAAAGTGATTGAAACTAAAAATGTTGAGTCACTGGCTAATCTGGCTCTTAACCTGACAGGAGCAGGTAATACGCCAACTCGCGTTACCCTGAAAGCCAAACCGACGATATACGTGGGTACCAGACCTGTTACTTATCCGGGGTATATCACCGTAGGAACCGAGTTTTCGGGAATTTAAATACGTTTTACGAGGACCGGATTTGTATTACATCAAATTGTCACATTAAAAAAAGCTGTTGCAACTGCAACAGCTTTTTTTAATGTGACAAAGTAAAGTTATCAGGACTACCTGATGCTTACTTTGCGGGTAACAATGCCTGCATCAGTTGTGATGTTGAGCAGGTAAAAACCTTCTGATATACCGGAAGTATTAATTGCGGTTTCGTTAGCTGATACTGCGGATTCAAAAACTACCTGTCCGGCAAGGTTAACTAATGCGACGGTATTCATTTTGTTGTCAGCTTTTAAGTTAAGAATGCCATTTGAAGGATTAGGATATACCCTCAGGTTTTTAACGATCTCGATATTTTCAACACCGATTCCGGTAATTTCAACTTCAACAGTGTTTGAAGGTACTGATTCACCGTTTTCATAAACTGCGGTAACCATATAGGCATAACCACCATTGGTCTGTACTTCATCAATATAGGTAAGTTCCGTAATATTTGGTGCGATTACCGTACCGTTTCGCCAAACTTTGTAACCAATGAAAGTTGATCCCATTGGATCAGGAGCAGTCCATGTGAGGGTAACAACCGGTCCGGCTACAACAGCATTAAGATTGGCAGGAGGCAGGGGTTCTTCAAGTATTCCGTTGTAAACATACATTCCACCTTCAGTAGCGCTGACGCTAAATGAACCGGCCCATCCTGTTGCATTATCAACAAAGTCTGTAGCAAGGAACTGATAGTCTGCAGTTCCTTCAAAGAGGGTCCATGTATTGCCACTGTCGAAGGAATATGAAATTCCTGTGAAACCGGTTGCGGCACCGGTAGAGATATACGTTCCGGCAGAGCCCGGCACAGAGGTCAGGTCATTGGTTAAGAAAGAGCCGGTCGGGGTAACGGTTTCCCATGTCAGACCACCATCAGCAGTGCGTCGAACAGCAACAGGAGTTTGTGTTTGAACTGCGAGGCCATGGGTTTCATCAACAAAAGCAAGAGCATTAATACCACCATTAGAAACCGGGGTAATGCCTGTAGTAGATATTCTCCAGTTTAAACCACGGTCGTTTGAAATATATACTTTACCTTTATTGGTGCCGAACATAATGGTATTTTCACCAACAGCTTCAATAACAGAAGTCCATCCACCTTCGCCTGAAGCAACAGTGCCACCGGTAATACTGGTTTTTGGGACTCTTGTCCATGTAGTGCCACCGTTTGAAGTAGTATAAATTTCGAAGTAGCCATCTTTTACATCACCATGGCACATACCTTCCTGTTCATTCCAGAAGTAAACATTGTTGGCGAAAGAAGCAGAACCTTGTAAAGCGCCCGGGAGCTGAACCCAGGTTGTTCCGCCATCAGATGTTTTGTATATACCGCAAGTGTTATCCTGATTACCAACTCCATTAAATAAGGTAACATAAGCGATGTCACCGCTAATACCACAGATATTACCAATACCATAAGTGTTGCCACCCTTAACCTGACCAGGGGTCCATAAGTCTCCGCCATTAATAGTGCGGGTAAATTCATTGATAGTTGCACTTTTGGCAGCTCCGTCATAAGCGGTGGCCCATACAACCTGGCCATCCACAGCGTCCATATATTGAATGCCTCGCGAAGCAGCAGTAAAACCGGATGCCTGTGGCAACCATTGCGCCATAGAAGTTGAACAAATAGCTACCAGAGCCAGAAGAGTAAATAATTTTTTCATAATGATAAAATTTTGTAAAAAATAGATTTAGTTGCGCAAATATACTATTTTCATTTGACCGTCTGATTTATGGAGCTTATTTTTAATCTATTTCATCAGGAGACAGGATATTGATATTATTTTTTTGATTGTTTTGCATAGGATAGGAATAGATAATAAATTATTGATTTAACAACCGCTGAAAAGTAAATTAGTTTTTGTAGCTGACCCATAGGTTTTGATACTGAAAAGGTATCAGATAAATTACTAATTTTGCATTCCAAATACTAGAAACAGGGGAGTAAATTTATGTTTGAGAATTTAAGTGATAAGTTAGACAGAGCATTTAAAACCCTCAAGGGGCAGGGACATATAACCGAGATTAATGTTGCTGAAACACTTAAGGATGTAAGGAAAGCACTCCTTGATGCTGATGTGAGCTATAAGGTTGCAAAACAATTTACTGACCAGGTAAAGGATAAAGCTTTAGGTGCACAGGTGCTTACTTCGGTTTCACCGGGGCAGTTGATGGTGAAGATTGTGCATGATGAACTTGCCGGATTGATGGGCGGGGAACAGACTGATATCAATTTGAAAGGATCACCTGCCGTTATCTTAATAGCAGGCTTGCAAGGGTCAGGTAAGACTACCTTTTCAGCCAAGCTGGCAAATTACCTTAAAACAAAGAAAAATCGTAAGGTGTTACTTGTTGCCGGCGACGTATACCGCCCGGCTGCTATTGAGCAGTTGAAAGTACTTGGGGAACAGGTTAGCGTAAAAGTTTTTTCGGTTGAAGGAAGCACTGATCCTGTTAGTATTGCCAAACAAGCGATTGCCCATGCACGCGAATTCGATATCAATACGGTTATTATTGATACTGCAGGGCGTTTGGCTATTGATGAACAAATGATGAAGGAGATTGCTGCTATCAAAAATGCAGTAAATCCACAGGAAACATTGTTCGTTGTGGATTCCATGACCGGTCAGGACGCCGTAAATACTGCTAAAGCTTTTAATGATAAGCTTGATTATGATGGTGTGGTTCTGACAAAACTTGATGGTGATACACGTGGTGGTGCTGCTTTGACTATCCGATCGGTAGTTGATAAACCGGTTAAATTTGTGGGTGTGGGTGAAAAGATGGATGCTATTGATATCTTTTATCCTTCGCGTATGGCTGATCGTATTCTCGGAATGGGTGATATTGTTTCGTTGGTTGAAAAAGCCCAGGAACAGTTTGATGAGGACCAGGCTCGTAAGCTTCAACAGCGTCTTATTAAAGACCAGTTTAATTTTAACGACTTCATTTCACAGATCAAGCAGATCAAAAAGATGGGGAATGTAAAAGATTTGCTGGGTATGATTCCGGGAATGGGAAAGGCACTCAAAGATGTGGATATTGACGATAATGCGTTCAAGGGAATTGAGGCCATGATTGACTCTATGACCCCCGCTGAGCGTGAAAACCCATCATTACTCAGTGGCAGCCGCCGCAAACGGATTGCTGGGGGTAGTGGTAAAGATATATCAGAAGTTAACCGACTGATTAAACAATTTGAAGATACCCGTAAAATGATGAAACTGGTGTCAGGCGGGGGTGGCAAGAATGCTATGAACGCAATGCGCAGTATGTCAAGAATGTCGTCAGGTAGAAAAAGGTAAACGTTAAAATAAAAGAGATGAAACTAATTGATGGGAAAAAAGTAGCCGATGAGATTAAGAAATCAATAGCTAAAGAAATTGCTGATATTATTGACAGTGGTGCTAATGCACCTCACCTGGCTGCTATACTGGTAGGAGAGGACCCGGCAAGCCAATCGTATATTCTGGGTAAGGAAAAAGCTTGCAAGATGGTTGGTATGTCCTCAAGCCTGTATAAGTTCCCTGATGATGTGACGGAACAAAAGCTGATTGAGGTTATTGATTTTCTGAATGAGGATCCTGACGTAAATGGTTTTATTATACAACTGCCGTTACCAAAACATATTAATGCTGATATTATACTCCAACGGATTAATCCTGCAAAAGATGTGGATGGTTTCCATCCTGTAAATATGGGCCGGCTGGCTCTGGGGCTTCCTTCATATCTACCGGCTACACCGGCTGGCATTATGCTCTTACTTGAAAATGCTCATATTGAAACGGAAGGTAAACACTGTGTGATTGTTGGCCGTAGCAATATTGTGGGTACCCCTATGGGGCTGCTTATGTCACGCAAAGGTAAATCGGGTAATGCTACCGTTACTATTTGCCATAGTAAGTCCCAAAACCTGCCCGAAATAACCAGGCAGGCTGATATACTTATTGTAGCTATCGGGAAACCTGGTTTTATTAAAGCTGATATGGTAAAAAGTGGAGCGGTTGTTATTGATGTGGGAATTCACAGAATTCCTGACGCTTCAGAAAAAGGGTACTATATTACCGGTGATGTTGCTTTTGATGAAGTTGCCGGTAAATGCAGTTTTATTACACCGGTACCCGGTGGAGTAGGGCCAATGACTATTATTGGATTATTAATGAATACCATGAAAGCATACAGGAAGGAAATATACCAATAACCCTTATTTATGTACAAGCGGTTGCTTATTACACTTTTAATACTGGTTATCAGTGCTTCATGCCTTTTTAGTCAGGAAGTTAAGGAAAGTAAAGCGACAAAGTACCATGAAAAGGCGTTGCAATATTACCATGCATCAGCTTATAAAGAAGCACTTGAAGAACTGAACAAAGCTATAAAAGCTGATGGTAACCACATAGAATCATGGTTACTTGCCGGTGATGTCCAGGCATTGAAAGGTGAGTATTCAAAAGCTATTGAAAGTTATAAGAAAGCTATAGAAATCGATTCTAATTTCTTTGTGCCAGCTTATTATATCCTTGCAAATTTATATTTTCAGGAGGAAAGGTATGCAGAGAGCGTTACCTGTTATCAAAAATATTTGAAGGTTCCCGATGCTTCAGATGTGGAAAAGTATAAATCAACCAGACGCCTTCATACTGCACTCTTCAGGATAGATGCAATGAAGCACCCGGTGCCCTTTAAACCGGTTAATCTCGGACCTGCTGTAAATACTTCCGGATATGAGTTCGTAAATTATATTAGTCCTGATCGGTTACGCTTGTTCTATACCCGAAGAATAATGGAAGGTGATCGCTTGGATGAACAATTTTATTACAGTATCAACAGGGCTGATACAAGTTGGTCAGCATCCATCGATTTAGGACCTCCCATTAATACAGAAGGAGATGAAGGTGCAATGGCCCTGTCGCCCGACGGGCAGTTGCTGTTCTACTCCGCCTGTGGCAGGCCCGACGGTTACGGTAGTTGTGATCTGTATGTTTCAAGGCTTGAAGGTGATCAATGGGGTGAACCGGTAAACCTGGGCCCGGTTGTCAATACTCCGGGATGGGAGTCACAACCATCCTTTTCATCTGACGGTCGTACTTTATATTTTGTAAGCAACAGACCGGGAGGTATGGGAAGTAGTGATGTTTGGATTACTACATTATCAGATGAGGGCAACTGGTCCAAACCTGTGAATGCCGGAAACATAATTAACACCCCGGACGCTGAAAGAGGCCCTTTTATTCATCCTGACGGAACTACTTTGTATTTTTCTTCCAAAGGACATATAGGTATGGGGCAGGGGGATATCTTTTATTCTGTATTGAATGAGGGTGTTTGGTCCAAACCCGTAAACCTGGGATACCCGATTAATTCAAAGGAAGACGAAGTGACCATGATTGTGGACAATGAAGGGAAAGTTGCCTATTATTCTTCTGCCAAAGACGAAGGCTTTGGTTTGCAGGATATCTATGCTTTCAGTTTGCCTGGCAATGTTCGTCCTGCAAAGGTATCGTATATGAAAGGATTTATATACGATAGTATTACCCGGTCACCACTTCAGTCCAGGTTTCGGCTGCTTAATTTATCGACCGGTGACACCATTGTAACCTCTGCATCGAACCCGGGCGACGGGAGCTTTCTGCTATGTATTCCTGCCGGTTATAATTATGCTTTGAACGTGGAAAAACAAGGTTATCTGTTCTACTCTGCACATTTTGAAATGAAAGAAGAGGCCGATTATATAAATCCGTTTCGGAAGGACATACCTATGAAACCTATACGTGAAGGGGAATCCATTGTGTTAAGGAATGTGTTTTTTGAAACTGATAGTTTCAATTTATTGCCAGAGTCAACAAGTGAACTTGATCAACTGTTGAAATTGCTCGCTAAAAACAGTAGGATGCATATACAAATCAGCGGACACACTGACAATGTCGGAACGGATGAGTACAACCGGGTGTTGTCAGAAAAACGTGCCCGCTCAGTGTATGATTATCTGGTGGCAGCAGGTATTGACAGGAACCGATTAACTTACAAAGGATATGGCAGATCAAAGCCGGTAGCTGCAAACGAGAGCCCGGAAGGCAGGGCACTTAATCGCAGAACAGAAATGATGGTTACACAAATGAATTGAATGATTCATTTGCTTATATTTGCCTGTCTATTTAAAAACTCATACATGAAAAAGGCTGGTTTCATTCTCTTCTTAGGTTTTTTAGCTCTTACTGCATCTTCACAGACAAAGGTAAAATCAACTCTTGATTCTTTATATCATCCTTATGTTAACTGGTACAATCAAAGTCCGGATGATAAAATACAGGGAGCATCTGTTGACCAGGCATA
>JBAXYX010000090.1:0-9360 GCA_041670625.1 Lentimicrobiaceae bacterium
AGAGTAACCCGGAGTTGTTCAACATAGAAGCGATACCTTCCTGGTCTTCCAGTTCTCTGTAAATTTTCAAAGCCTGTTCATAATATTCCAGTGACTGCCTATAGTTTGCCAGGTGATATTGAGCATTACCTAAATTCTTCAATACTTTGGCTTTTAACTGCCGGTCGCCTGAAGCATCCATCTCTTTTAGTACTTCTTTAAGAATAAGAATGGCTTTATCAGGAGATGAATTTACTAATTTCTCCGCTTGGGCATTAAGTGTCGATAAGTCTTTTTGATGTATTTGAGCAGCAAAGCAGTTAAGTACGAAAAACTGTAGTAACAGCATTGCTATTACTTTAATTGCCATGTGTGCATTAACCTTCAGCATTTCGTTGTTTGTTCTTAGTATTGATTCTCTTTTATCAAAAAAGTAACTCACAAACCACCTTTTTCCCGTGAAGAGTTTTCTATGAGATTTGATAATTTACGAGTGGCTCCCTCCCAACTGTATTTTGATGTTACAAACCTAAAGCCATTGTCGGCAATGGTGCCTGCAAATTCAGGGTTATCAAGCAACCTGATTGCTTGTTGAGCCACTTCATGAGGGGTGTTTCCAACCAGTATTTCCATGTTTTCAGTTGCCAATAATGCTGAATTACAGAGTGATGAAGTGATACAAGGTAACCTCATGGCCATTGCTTCAAGCAACTTGTTTTGCAAACCAGTGCCTAATTGCATCGGGGCCATAAATATTAATGCTCCGGCATAGTAATCCCTGATATCATCTACCCAACCGGTAACGAATACTTTATCTGAAGCTAGTGCTTTTACCTTTGAATGTGGTGATGCACCCGCTATAGTAAGACGAACTTCGGGGTACTTTTGATGTATTATGGGCAATACTTTATTTACCAGATACTCGGCACAGTCTATGTTGGGAGGGTATCCCATGTTGCCTGTAAATAGTAATTCGGAAATTAATTCTTTACTGAAAGGTTTGAAATATTCCTGATCCACACCATTAGGGATAATGACTATCTCCTCCTTTTCAGGGTGAGGTATCTGGTCACGGTCAGGTTTTGTTATGATAGTTTTATTGTCAAATTTATCAAACACATAGTGTTCGTACTTCCTGAGCCTTTGTAATTCAAACTTAAGAAATAGCTTCATAAACAAGTTGCCTGATGGAATTCTTCGCTCAATACCTTTTGAAAACACATCCTGGTAATCGAGTGTTTTGGGTATGTGGCAATCAAACGCATAAGCTGCTGTGCGCAACAACTGACAATAAACATGATCAGGTTTTATTTGCTCTATTTTCTTATTGATCAGTTTTTGAGCATTTTTACTGTAGTAGTATCCTGCCTGAAGAGGCCTTCCGTTAAACAGAGCCAGACATAAATTCCAGGCAACGGGTAATATCCTTAACCGATAAATGATTATGGACTTACAGTATAACTTAACTTTTTCAACATCAGACTCTTTGACATTCTTATGGCTCAGAGCGAAAAGATGTATTTCGTGTTGCTTTGAAAGTACTCTGAGTTGATGAAATGCCCGTAGTTTATCACCTTTCTCAGTTGGGTAAGGGAAACGTGGTAATATAACAAAAAGCTTCATTCAAATATTAAAAGAGGTTCTGGTTTTAAGTCCCTTTCGCAACAAAGGTAGTAAATTTGATTAATTTGCCTGTTGGCGATAAAAAGTTTCAAGTTTTTCTATTAGTTTCTGGTTGTTGTGCTGTTCGTTAATAAACAAGGTTGCTTGTTTGCCTATTTCAGCAACACCTTGTTGGTCAGGGAGTAGCCTGATAATGCTATCGATAAATCCCTGTGCTGAATCAGCAATCAGCAAATGTTTCCCATTGCTGTAATTAATACCTTCAGCTCCAATAGAAGTGGTGATGACCGCACAGCCTGCAAGCATTCCTTCAATTATTTTAATTCTGATACCACTTCCTGAAAACAGAGGGACCACCATGATCCTGTATGTTTGCATATAATTTAGCGCATCAGCAACTTCACCATCTATAACTACTCCCTCTGATTTTGTATGGAGTAGCCAGTCGGGCATGGATCGTCCGGCAAGGTGGAAAGTAGCATTCTTACATTGTTTTCGTACTTCAGGCCATACTTCTTTAAGGAACCATTTTATTCCTTCCTGGTTAGGCATCCAGTTCATAGAACCCAGATGAAAGATTGTATTATTTTCAGTCACTATGGTTTCACCGGTTTTAGTTTTACCGGCTTCAGTTTCATTGATTTCAGTTTTCACGATGTTAGTTACCTGTTTACTGTATTTCTCTATCAACAGGGGTGTTATACCATAAGGTATTGAAATAACCGGAGTGCCGGGTGCCTGTTGCTCAAAATACCGGGCATCTTTAGGAGTGATGGCCACAATACCGTCAACTTCAGTAATAGCTTTAAGTTCATACTTCCTGAGTGTAGAGGCCAAATGTCCAAGGTACCACTTCTTAATCGGGTTTCTTTCACCATGGAATAACCGCTTCCATATCAAGTGCTCAATATTATGGGCCCTGAGTATTATCGGGGCCTTGCTCAATTGCCTGATCAAAGGAATGTATGGGCAAATAAATAGTGATTCAAGCTGAATGATATCAAAATGATTTTCCTGAAGTATCCTCTTTAGAACCATTTCAAAGTCATCTGAAATAAACCTTTCCACATGGTATGATTTGTCAGTAAACAAGTTGGCAAATGCAGGCAATACCTTGATACTTAAATCTATGTAAACTAATTCTATCTGAGTCTTTGCACGGTAAACGGCAGGAATGGAATCAATGTTTACATGATACTTGTTGCTGTTAATAGCCAGTACTTTTACCTTGTGGCCAGCATTCGTGAGCCCTTCTACCATCGCATTCATGGCTATAGGTCCGCCTTCGCCTGCAGGCCATGGAGACTTGTTACAAATAAGCAATAAATCCATGGCTGATTATTCTATATTGTCTTTATTCTTTTTGAATATACTGATCACTTTTCGCTTCCAAACATCCGCATCGAACAAGGGGGAGTCACTGTTAGCCTTATAAATCAATAGAATGCCCAAGGGTAGCAATATAATGGATGATAACCACATACCCAATATGGGATCCATGCTGCCTGCGATAACTGACTTTTTACCGGTCATTGAAATAACATGGTAAATAACAAAGAATACAACTGAAACAACGAGTGGCAACCCTAAACCTCCTTTGCGGATAATAGCCCCTAAAGGTGCTCCGATAAAGAATAAAATCAAACAAGCAAATGAAAGGGTGAATTTTAAGTGCCACTCTACCTCATGTTTCCTGATCAGCACAATACGATCATTAAGCTCGTTCTTTTCAAATTCTGCGTTATTTCTGGCATTCCGCGTATTGTCCAATGCTTTTTCAAGAACTTGTTGCTTAACAGCCCTGGTCATGCCATTTAGTATCGGCAACTGGTTTTTTACCAGTATCTCCTTCTTAAGGGGTATCAGCGTATCTGTCTGTTTAAAGAAGGAATAGCCCAGTAATGAAGCCTGATTGAAATGGTTAATCTGCTGATTATATTCATTCTTCAAAGAATCGGTTGCATGTGAAAGTTGTTCCAGGTTAAGCATTTGATAGTGATTACGGAACAGGTCCTCATTGGTTCGCATCATGCGGAAGTCCGACAGATCGAATCGCTGGTATTGTTCTGAAAAAAAGGTACGTTGAAATGGCCGTTTCATTTCATTCCGCCTGTCAGTCTTCTCATCATAGTTATAGCCATTATAAAGGGTCAGTTCCAAAAAATTCCCATCTTTACTCTGAACCATTTTCCCCCATTCAGCTTTGGTAACATTATTGTTGCCTGATTTGTTAGTATGGTCATAAATAATGACATCACGTATCGTAACATCATCCTTTTCCTTAGTACCCACCCTCATCACGAATCCATCAATATCATCATAAAAAATTCCTTCCCTGATATTTAATGCCAGCTTTTGTTGCCTCACATCATAAAGTATGGATTTAAACTTAAGGTTTGAAATAGGCAGCACGTTATTTGAGAAGAAGAAAGCGCCGATACTGATCAAAACAGAAAGTATGATCAGGGGTCGCATGATAGTGGTGAGTGAAATACCTGCTGATTTCATGGCAACCAGTTCATATCGTTCACCCAGGTTCCCAAAGGTCATCAGTGAAGCCAGTAATATGGCTAATGGAAGTGCCAATGGGACGAAAGTAGTGGAAGCATAAAATAGTAATCTCATGACCACATGCCATTCCAATCCCTTACCTACCAGGTCATCAATATATTTCCAAAGAAACTGCATTACCAGGATAAACAGCGAAATAAAGAAAGTTAGAACCAACGGCCCAATGTACGATCGAAGCACCAACTGGTAGAGTTTTTTCACGGGTAGCAATATTTACTGCAAAAATACAATTATTAGGTTGTAACGAAGCAATTACATGGTCAGAAATACTTTAACGAAATAATAGCCGGTGTGGTGTACCTTGAGAATAATTGTTGCTTAGTTTTGCAGATACATAAACCGGAAGATTGTATTATGAAATCCATTGAAGTTAAAGACAAGAAAACCATCAAGGCATTTTTAGATATGCCTAAAAAACTCTATAAGGACGATCAATACTGGGTTTGCCCGCTCGATAGTATGGTGGAAGCAGTTTTTACCCCGTCGCAGAATGTGTTTTTTACTCATGGTGAAGTCATCCGCTGGATATTTAAAGATGATCATGATCAAATAATAGGCAGGGCAGCAGCATTTATCAACACTAAAAAAGCATACAACTATCAACAACCAACCGGAGGGATGGGTTTTTTTGAATGCATTGATGACCACGAAGCTGCTTTTTTTATTTTCGATACCTGCAAGGTTTGGCTTAGGGAACGTGGTATGGAAGCTATGGATGGCCCTATTAACTTCGGTGAGAATGATAACTTTTGGGGACTTTTAGTAGAAGGATTTATATCACCCAGCTTTGGGATGAATTATAATATGCCTTATTATAAGGGCTTTTTTGAAGATTATGGATTTAAGCCCTATTTTGAACAGGTAACCAATAACCTTGATCTTACCAAACCATTCCCTGAACGATTCTGGAAAATAGCTGATTGGGTGCGTCAACGCCCCGGTTTTACGTTTAAACATTTTAGTTGGAAAGAAAAGGAAACCTTTATTAATGACTTCAAAACTATTTATGATGATGCATGGCAGTTCCATGAAAACTTCACACCCATTGATAAAGATGTATTGCGTGAGGAATTAAATGAAATGAAGCCTATTTCAGATGAGGAGTTTATATGGTATGCTTATTTTCAGAATGAACCCATTGCTTTTTTGGTTATGCTGCCTGATGCTAATGAAATGTTTAGACATTTTAATGGAAAAATGAATCTGTTTGGTAAACTGAAATTCCTTTACCTGAAGCATAAAAAAATATTCACACGTGCCAGGATTACCGTGATGGGTATAAGGCCAAAGTTTCAGAAATCAGGTATTGAATCAGCCATCTTCTGGCACTTGGATAAGGTGATGAAAGCTCGCCCGCAATACAAAGAGATTGAACTGTCATGGGTGGGTGACTTCAACCCCAAAATGCGCCAGCTTCATGAATCGGTAGGTGGATATTTTGCCAAACGGCATATTACCTACCGTTGCTTGTTCAAAAATCCCTTGCAGAATCAGCATTATACTGAAATTCCTGTCGATACAAAAGTGATTGCTGTTTCACAATCCCTAAAATAAGTCTAATATTTTAACTTTTTTAGGCTAAAAATTAATTATTCTTTTTGATTTTCCTAAAGTAAGTAATACATTTGCTTACTTTTAATGGGTTAGCTTTTTTAAGCTAATCAAATACTAAATCAATTACTACAAATTACTACAAACAAATGAAAAAATCATTACTCTTTGGAGCTGCTATGAGCATTTGCTTAATAGCCGGGGCTCAACAGCGTGACCTTTCAAAGGTTACTAAAGCTGAAGTTCGTCCTGTAGCCTATGGTTACCAAAATGCTGAACAAGGAATCACAACCCCACAGGGTGGTGATTATCTTGGTGGATTGTACAACAGAAGCGGTGATATCCTCAAAACCCCGATATCATCATCCTCAAACGCTTATGGGATTTATACTTTAGATCAAACGATTCTTACTGCACTACCTGAATTAAATATGGTAGTTTGGGGTAACCGTGCAGGCGGACCCATGGGCGCTACAGGTAACGATCTTGATATTGTTTACTCAACTGACCTTGGCTCTACATGGAAAAATCATACCTATATTAATCCTCAAGCAGGCCTGATGTTCCGTTACCCCAGTACTACTGTTTACAATCCTGCAGGTAATACAGATCCGGCAAACATGTATGCAATTGTTTCTGGTCCTTACACCAACTCAAATGGTTGGGCTGGCGAGTATTTTGGCAGCGTAAAATTTGATGGCACAACTGACTATCATATTACTTATGAACCAATCCAAACGGGTGTTTACATTAATCACTTAAATATTGGTTTAACTGTAACCCCAAATGGTAATATACATGTAGCTTCTGATCGCATCAATGGCAATGCTACTACTAACAGCCCGGCAGGTTGGGAAGTATTAAATGGTGCATTCAACCAAACCACCCATATGGTTGACTGGGATCTGCCACGTACTGCCGTTAATCCAATGCTTAATGATGATAACCGTATTGATGCATCTGATCTGGCATTTTCACCTGATGGTACTGTTGGTTATTTATTAGGTACCGGTATTGATCCTGATGAAACATACAACCCATATGGCATGGAATGGCCGGTTATTTACAAAACTGTTGATAATGGCGCTAATTTTGAAAAGATTCAACCTTTCGACTTCTCAACAATAGGCATTTTTAACGAATTACTTTTCCCTACTAGTGCAAACCTTGATCTTGTTGTTCCTCGCTGGTATAACAAATGGAAAGGTGGTAATCGCGCAAACGGAACCACCGTTGATAAAAACGGAAATCTTCACATCGCAGGCATTGTCAGAGGCACTATATCTATACATGCTGACTCGGCCGGTTATTTTTACACTAAAGAGCCTATTTATATTTTCGATGTATTCATGAACGGTGATGGTACCTGGAATGCACAGTTAATTGACTCTGTCAGAAGTGAAACGGTACCTGCAGAAAACCCGTTTAAATTAGATTGGGATCAACGTATACAAATGAGCCGTACTGATGATGGTTCAAAGGTATTTGTTACCTGGGCTGATACTGATCCTAAACTTTGGGGCGGTAGTGTTACCTCTAACTTACAACCTGACATCTTTACATGGGCTTATGATATCAATACACACAAGTACACCCTGGCAGTTAATAACACTCAAATGGGCGATTACTGGGGTGATAACCTTTGGATGAGAACCAGTAAGGTAGTTTTGGAATCAGGAAGTGATTATTTTGTTCCTATCTCAACCTCATCACCAAGCGCTCCCGGTGGAACTGCTGATAATCCAATGATTCACAATTATGTTAGTGGTATCGGTTTCAATGAAGCTGAGTTTACTCGTGTTAGTGTTAAAGATATTGAACCATCGTTGTCAAGTATTTCACAGAACTTTCCAAACCCAACCAATGGCATGTCACAGGTTAATGTTAACCTGAAAAAAGCAGCTAATGTAAGTTTGGATGTTTGTAACATTATGGGCCAGAGAGTATTTGAAATCCCTTCAGCTAAATTATCTGAAGGTAACCATATTCTTACTATCAATGCTTCAAATCTGAGTGCCGGTATTTATACCTATTCCGTAATTGTTAACGGTGAACGTTCAACCCGCAAAATGATTGTTGAATAAAAGTCAACTCTTTTATAGAAAAGCCTGCTGATATTCAGCAGGCTTTTTTTAGTTCGGGTTATTAAGAGATGATATACCTATTTTAATATAAGTCGATAAGTTTTCATGTCTGTTTGGAGTTTTTCAACCCCAAACGGTTCAATTTATGAAAATTTTAATTGGTTCCAACTTTTTTGCAAGAAAAAGTTTGTAATTATTGATTGGATGCTTTACTTTTGTTGAGAAACAATCTATTATTAACCAAAATTATTTCACTTATGAAAAAAGTTTTACTATTTGCAGCCGTTTTCGGTATTACTTTGGGGGTAACAGCTCAAAAGAGTCCTGCAAAATTGAAATCAAATGTGCCTACATCTTCCCTTAGAATTGCTAATTATGATGATGTTGATTTAGTAAAGACACCATCAGTTGTAAGTGCAATTACACGTCCTTCAGTTAAAGGTACCAGTGAAATTTCTGTATTGAATCTTGGAAATTCAGCTAATGCATTCGGGTTATACAATGGTGGTCGTACAGCTGTATGGGCAGATCCAAACCTTAACACCATTGCTTTTAGTCATCGTATGTTGGCTACTCCGGGTTCGGGGTTTGTCGCAATTGATTATTCCAAAGATGCCGGAAGCACCTGGACAGTTAACCAACAGGTATTTAATCCTACTGCAGGTGGTACAGGTATAGCCCCGGCTCGATACCCACAGGGCCTTATATACAATCCTGCCGGAAATACAGTTCCTGATAATGCTTTTGTAACAACTTTTTCCGCTACTCTTGATGGCAGTAATGCTTCAGATAGCTGGGGTGGTTATGGAACTTCATGTGTAAAACTTGATGGTACCGGATTGGTACAATCAGGATTGACTTCACATCCTCCTATCAGGCAGAATGTCCCTGAAGCTATGACTATTAATCCAGTTACGGGTGATATTTTTGTTGTGGATCCTTCTCTCGTTACAGGTTTAGGAAATCAGTATGTTGATACTCTTATTATTACCCGCGGTGTTTTCAACGCTACAACAAATGCTTATGATTATGAACAGAGTTTGCTTTATGCACCTGTAAACGCTTATGGTACTGCAATTGCTGATACTCGCATAGCTTTCGCTCCTGACGGATTGACCGGTTATATTATGACACTGAGCGACAATGGGCTTGATCCTATGGCAACAACCCTTGCTTATTATCCTATTTTATATAAAACTACTGATGGTGGTCTTACTTGGGATGATTCTCCTATTACTGTTTCTTTGGGTGGACCTGATGGAATCTTTGGTATTATAAACGGACTGTTAACTGATGATCAGATTGGGCTACTTTTCGAACCGCCTTTACCTGCACGTGATGAAATTGTTTATACTACTGCTTTTACCAGCGACTTTGCAGTTGATGCACATGGCAATCCTGTTATTTCTGTTGTTATTGGTGTTGCCGGTTCTGATCCATATTCTATTTCTTCAGCCGCAGGATTCTTTGCATCTTATAACCTTTTCTCTAATGATCAGGGTGCACATTGGTTAGGTCAGAAACTTGGAGACAACCTGGTTGCTTTCCGTGG
>JBAXYX010000091.1:0-9292 GCA_041670625.1 Lentimicrobiaceae bacterium
AGTTATCCACATGAAGGTCTGCCCTCCCACCTAACCTTCGGATTCCGTCCTGGTCTTCTGTGGGCAGGTCTCTGGTAGACCAAAGATTTTCTGCTCTCTTTCCTTCATTTGGTAACATTCATTGACTCACTTATTAAGGTTTATCCCTTCATCAGCTTGGTGTAGCTGTTTACTATGACCTCGGCTGACTACTCACGATAAATCTTGTTTCAACCCTACTTCTTACTTTGTTTCTGCATGTCCGTGAGATCTCCCGTGGTAAGTTTAATAACCTTCCATCCATCTCCTTGCCATATTTACACTCCAGCTTCCGTATATAGCCTATGGACTTTGATTTGTTTAGCAATCTTATCCCACTGGATATGCCTGATAGGATTCGTGTTCCTCAAGGCAGAGTTTTGCCTCCTGCTTCCTTCAGATTCTGCCTCACGGCAGACACCTTTGCTATTGGCTAATGGTTGGCGACTATATACCCCCATAGAGGACTTTCACCTCCAAGTTATTAAGCATACACCGCACACACCCAAAAAAGGCCTTCTAAAATGAAGGCCTTTTTTAATTTATTAAAAATCTTTTAGTGCTGAATAATAAGCTTAGCGGCAGTCTTTTTACCATCGAATATTACACTCATCATGTATATTCCATTAGAAAGATTTCCTACGTAAAAATCTTTAACGAAACCATTATTAAAAGTTGCAGTACTAACCATTCGTTTGTTTCCAAGAAGGTCATAAATTTCAATCGTACCTTTCCCAATATAAGTATTCTTGATCTGAATGCTTATTTTGTTAGATGCCGGTGAAGGATAAACCTTTATACCATTACTCAGTTGGGTTGCATCATTCATTCCTAATGCAGCACATCTAAAACTAAATGTATCACTAAAGCTACTGGTGTCACAACTACTTATAGCCCTAACTCTCCAATAATAAACAGTTGCACTATCCAGAACATGTATAGGTATTTCGAATTCATTAGCACCACCATCATCAACATTATAAATTTTTGATTTAGTGAAGTTCGCATTAGAAGCTAATTCAACCTGAAAAGTAATTATTCCGGTCATTGTTGTCCATTTCAAAACTGGTTGCAACTCAACATTGGTTGCATTGTTTGCAGGATTTAATAAAGTTACTTTATCAATTGTTGTAAAATTGCGTATTTCGGAAATCAATGTATCTGCAGCATGAATTGCATATAGCTGCCAATAGTACGTTGTACCGAACATAAGAGTATCAGACTTAATACTATTTACCTTATCAGTAGCAACAACACTATACACTTCATATTCACTCATTGCCGGATCAGTAGATAAATAAATAACATATTTTAAAAGACCATCAATTTTTGTCCATGCAAAAGTAACATCTGGTGACAGCCCAGTTGAACCGTTTGCAGGACTACTAAGTTTTATTTCATTAGTTACAGTAAAACTTCTACTTGGTGACCAATCAGAAGTATCAACAGCATGACGAGCACGCATTCGTAAATAATATTTCTGTCCAAACAATAAGGAAGAAGCTTTAGTTTCAGAAGCTGAATTACCAGCTACAGAATGAATTGACATCATTGTGCTATTAAAATTTGCAGTTGTGTCAAGTTGATAATCAAAAAAAGCGACACCCTTAACTTCCTGCCATTGAATTGTAACATTTGGCATAACATTATTAGCCTCATCATTAGGTCGACGGACAGTTACAGTACTGAAAGTTGTAAAATCTCTTACTTCTGACCAATCTGACATACCAGAATTATCTATACCTCTAACTCTCCAGAAATAATGTTGGCCAAATAATAGTTCAGAAGTTTGATAACTTGTAAGATCAGTAGTAAAAACAGCCGGATTTGTAAAGTCCGCATCTTTACTAAGATTAATTTCATAATACAATCCTAATTCACCTGTTACGGCATTCCAATCAAGAAGTGTATTCACTGCTATTCCTGTTGCATTATTAGCTGGTGAAACAAGCTCCGGTTTATATATATCAGGGGAAGCTTTTAGAGTAATAAACGCTAAAACGACTAAAAGCGTTAAGTATATTTTTTTCATAGTTTATATATTTTCCTGGTTAAAAGTTGCAGGTCGGCACTAAACCGACCTGTAACTAATTATTTTACTACTACAAATTTTGCACTCTTCATTTCATTATCAATAGTAACCTGAAGAACATAGGTACCAGTAATAAGGTTGTCAGCTTTAACTGATACTTGTTGTTGTCCTTTATTAACCATTCCATAGTTATATAAATCTACAAGGTTTCCTTTAAGATCATAAATTTTTACCACAACAGGACTGGAGTTCTTAACATTCAGATTAAAATTAATCTGATTATTTACAGGATTAGGATATACATTAATTAATTCTGTACCGTTTGATCCATTAACGAAAGGACGATCAATTCCAACATACAGTTTGTTTTCAAAGATTCCATTTCCGTGAGAAGCTACATAAATAGCACCAGTATTAGTAATTCCTGACTTGCCATCAATAAATGGTCTGGTAGCAGTTTGCTGACGGATTGACATGATTGGTAATGCACCCATTCCATTATTTTCAGCAGTCCATTGTGTGTTAGCGCCAACTGATGAAGCTGAGAAGACACCAAAGTCAGTTCCTATAATAACATTTGAAGTGCTCATTTCAATTAAGCTCGAATATACAGGCATTTTAGGCAAATTACCCTGAATTGAATTAAACACCGGAGTTTGATCAAGAGCATTGGTTGAACGATAAATGAAATCATTGTTTCCATAGTTACCAAGTGTAATGATAACTTGTTCATCATCATTTGGATCAACAGAAACTGAAGTAACATATCTTCCAGGAAAATCCTGAACCAGGGAAGTTGAAATAATAACAGCAGGACTGGAAATATCAGCTCTGATTGAATCATAAGCTAAAGCGATATTTGCTATTCTATAAATTTTTCCCTCTTTAGTGCCAACAAATAAGTAGTTAGCATCTGAAGAATAAGCCATAGAAGAAGGAATACCATCAATACTTGCAATTTTAAACCATTGAGGTAGAGAACCAAAATTAAGCACTTCTTTAGACATATAAACTGCATCAGTGACACCAATAAAGAAGCGATTTGATATGATATCCTGAATTTTAACAGAATCACCTTTTAACAGCGGCTCAGTAAAAGTATAGTTAAACGGGAATGAACCGTTTTTACTTTTTACTTTCATTACTTCACCGGCAGCATGATTGACATTAGCAATATAAGTCAGGCTGTCGCGTGAATTAGAGTTATTAAAGCTTTCCCACATCCTGAAAGGAGTCATAAAAACGCTTGCATTATTACTAGTAATATTATCAACAAAATCATTTGCAATAGAAACGCCTAAATCAGCAGAACGATACATCGCACCTCCTGTTGAAGAGTAGAACATTGCAGTTGAGTTAATCATTGACATATCAACTGAGCATCCATTACCAGTTGAAAGGATCTGTGTACCTGCTTCGGGAGTATTACCTTCACCATCAATAAATATGACACCATTACCTTGTGTTCCTCCCAGCACTCTTCCCTTATCATCATAAGCGACCGTGTAGAACATTGATGTCCGATAATTACGATTCAATGTTGTAAGAGTAGCGAAATTATCAGAAGTTTTGTATACCCCTTGGTCAGTGGATACATAAGCTATACCTGAATTGACCGGATCAAATACTATATTATGAAATGATGTAATATATCCTGAAGATTGTTGTTGCCATTGATAGAAACCTGTTTCAAGTACTTTCTTACCTTCCCAAACATCGATTCCACCTACATAAACAAGGTCAGCATCAGTATCACTTACTACAACTGATGCTACATAGTCGCCATAATGAGTTGTATTAGCATAATCACCAAATACGTTAAAAACAGTACTAGCACCAGGTCCAATAAGGCGCCATGTTTCACCTTTATTTTTCGATACATAAATACCGAATAATTGTCCTTGTAAATAACCACTACTTGTACCATCAGCAATCAAAACTGCATAAAGAGTAGAAGCATCAGTTGGAGCAAAAGCAAGTTCAATACGAGCTAAAGCATTATGAGGCAGTTCATTTTCACCAACCTGGCCTGATTCAAGAATAAATCCGTCAGGAGTTCCATTTGCTGAAATATAAAGTTTATTCCCGACAGAAGCAGCAACTGTACCATCAGAAGCAACATCTACCTCTGTACTTACTTCATTTAAGCTTATACTTCCAGCCTTGGCAATAGTCCATGTTAGTCCACCATCAGTAGAAACCTGCAGACCACCATTTGTTGCTGCGAATATTTTACTATCACTGACCGCAATTTTATTAACAAATGCCCATGGTGCATCAGGATTATTGAATGAACCAGGATTTGTAGAAGCTAACCTTGAAAAATTATTACCATCCGTTGATTTATAAATACCTTGCCCAATAAATCCACTGAACATGTTAAAACGACCACTGGCAAAATTTTCACCTGTACCAACATAAATATCTCCATTTGGTGCTTGTGCGATGCAGCTTACATTCAGAACTATATTATCAGTTTTGATCTGAGTCCAGGTTAAACCGTTTGTTGTTGACTTCCATAAACCACCTGATACTCCACCGGCAAACATTGTTTTTCTCTGAGCATCCTGATTTGACAACAAAAGAGCGCGAGTACGTCCAGAGTAATTATCAGGGCCTAAAGAAGTCCAGTTTAATCCTAAAGCATTTGATGATCTAAAGCCTGAAACTTGGTTTCTGGCATTCATAACATCGGTAAGATTTACAGTTCCGGTAACTTGATTATTACGGATACCTGATAAATACCCCCAGCCATTGTCTATACCTCCGCTCAAATTATCTAAAGTCGCTTTGTTGGCTTCTTGCCCGAATGTTTCTGAGGTTGATAAAACAAATACCCCAGCTCCAAACATAAATGTCAGTATGCCAATGAGTAATTTTCTACTTTTCATATAATTTTAGTTTATTAAAATTTAATGTTTAGCAATTATAAGAGCGGCACAAGTTACGCCAATTTACAACATGTGCAAGCTGCCATTTAACTTTTTTTACTTAATCATCTGATAATGGGCCGTTGACCTAATTCTACTGACCTTCTGTCCCCACTTTTCAGATTGCAAAGGTATAAAAATGCAATTTGATTTTACACTACAAATTGGCCTAAATTTTAAAAAGATTTTAGTCCATAATGGATAGTGTCCAATCAACTATTTTTTGACAATATTTTATACTTTATACTATACAATTATCATACCAAAGCTCTCAAAAATGCAGTATTGGCAGTGATTTATTATGACTATTTTGACAAACTCAGAATTCAATAAGATGCAAAAGCCAAGGGAATTAACTGACTATTCATGTAAATAAAATCAAGCATAACACTCATGTCCACGATATTATTTATGGTCAAATTTGTTAACTGACTATGAGATATTTCAAAACCTTTTCTTTATTTTTGTCGCAGATATAACCATTAAAGAACCCATAATCAGCATGAAAAACCTGAAAATTATTTTATGTGCATTTATATGTATAGTTTCAGCCACCGCTTTTTCACAAGATAAAGCCGGTAATACGGAATATCAGTTTACCCAAAAGATAGAATTAAAACACACACCTGTTAAAGACCAATATCATAGTGGAACATGCTGGAGTTTTGCAGCAGTTTCATTTATTGAATCTGAGTTACTACGCACCGGAAAAGATACATTTGACCTTTCGGAGATGTTTTTTGTTAATCATGCTTATCGCGAAAAAGCTGAGCGTTATGTACGCTTACATGGAACCTCTAATTTTGGTCCTGGCGGGCAAGCACATGATGTCTTTAACATAATGAAGGAATATGGCCTGGCCACGCAACAGGAATATCCCGGCTTACATAAAGGTGAGAACAATCATGATCATGGTGAATTGGATGCCGTACTTGAGAGTTTCCTAAAAGCTGTGGTCAGTAATAAAAGTGGCAAACTCACCCCTGTATGGTTTGAAGCTTATGGAGCAATTATTGATACATATCTTGGTAAATTGCCCGTTAAGGATGTAAAAGTTGCAAAAGGAGGCAATAGTACTGATTTTACATCTATCATGGGATTAAATCCGGATGATTATGTTGAAATAACTTCATATACACATCATCCTTTCTACAACGCATTTGCACTGGAAATCCCGGATAACTGGTCAAATAACTTATATTATAATGTACCCATAGAAGACCTTGTTCAAATTCTCAACTATTCACTTGAAAACGGCTATACCGTTTGTTGGGATGGTGATGTGAGTGATCGAGGCTTTTCACACAAAAACAGCCTGGCAATAATTCCTGAAATACAACCTGTTTCTTCTGAAGGTACTGAAATGTCAAAATGGGAGAACATGACTGAAAAAGAACGCAATGACCTGGTTTACAATTTTAAAGAACCCAGAGTAGAAAAGACCATTACCCAGGAAATGCGTCAGGAAGCATTTAATAATTTACAGGCGACTGATGATCACTTGATGCATATGGTCGGTTTGTCAAAGGACCAAAATGGAAAGAATTACTTCATTACGAAGAATTCATGGGCGGGTAATAGTAATTCAACAGGAGGATACCTGAATATTTCCGAATCATACGTACGCCTGAATACCATAGCTATAACAGTACATAAAGATGCTATTCCCAAAAACATTCGAAAAGAACTTGGCCTCTGAGTCCTGCTTTTTCAGATTTATGCATAATGATTATTGCAGCTAGAATTGTAATAAATTCATATATTATCCTTTAACAATTTTTAACAGCGCTTTATCTGTTTAGTCGGTGTTGTAATGGTATTTTTGCAAAAAAAACAACAATGATCGAGACTGATATCAAAGAACTAAATGAGCGCATCCAAAAGGAGAGTGCCTTTATTGATCTGATAGACATGGAAATGCACCGGGTAATTATCGGGCAGCGGCATATGGTCGAACGACTTCTTATTGGTTTGCTTTCAAACGGTCATATTTTGCTTGAAGGGGTTCCAGGTTTAGCAAAAACATTGGCTATCAAAACATTGGCAAATATTATTGATGCTCGTTTTAGTCGTTTGCAATTTACTCCTGACCTACTACCGGCTGACCTTACCGGCACCATGATCTATAGCCAGAAAAATGAAGAGTTTGCAGTTAAGAAAGGTCCCATCTTCGCTAATTTTATATTGGCTGATGAAATAAACCGTTCCCCCGCAAAAGTACAAAGCGCTTTACTTGAAGCAATGCAGGAACGGCATGTTACAATAGGTGACCATACTTATCCGCTTTCTGAACCATTTTTGGTACTTGCCACCCAAAACCCCATTGAGCAGGAAGGTACCTATCCCCTGCCCGAAGCACAGGTAGACCGTTTTATGTTGAAAGTCATCATTGATTATCCTTCACGTGACGAAGAGAAATTGATCATGAGGCAAAACATGAATGAAACAATGCCTGAAACCAAACCTATTATCTCAATCGATCAAATACTCAAAGCACGTAGCCTCACCCGTGAGGTCTACCTGGATGAAAAAATTGAAAATTATATTACCGATATCGTTTTCACTACTCGTTATCCTGCAGAAAACAAACTAAAGAAATTTGAAGGGCTTATCTCATTTGGAGCATCTCCAAGGGCCAGTATAAACCTTGCGCTTGCATCAAAAGCTTATGCATTTATCAAACGCAGAGGGTATGTTATCCCTGAGGATATAAGAGCCATTGCCCATGATGTATTACGTCATCGTATCGGACTGACCTATGAAGCCGAAGCCGAAAACATAACCACTAATGATATTATCAACGAGATACTGAACACGGTTGAAGTCCCTTAATATTTGATCATTTAAGCAAGCCTTTGAATACTACATCGTATTTGAATGCATGATTAATATTTGAACGCTTTAATGACATTTATATGCTTAACTGATATTTGAATACAATAACAGGAGATTATCTTTAATGGAAACGACCGAAATTTTAAAAAAGGTACGTAAAATTGAAATTAAAACCCGGGGATTATCTAACCAAATATTCTCAGGTGAGTATCATAGTGCCTTCAAAGGCCGTGGTATGGCTTTCAGTGAAGTTAGAGAATATCAGTATGGCGATGATATCCGCAATATTGACTGGAATGTTACGGCAAGGTTCAATCATCCTTATATTAAGATATTTGATGAAGAACGTGAATTGACAGTCATGTTGCTGATTGATGTAAGCGGTTCAAATGAGTATGGCACCAAAAAGCAGCTTAAGGAAGATTTGATGACGGAAATATCTGCTTTAATGGCTTTCTCAGCCATCCATAATAACGATAAAGTAGGTGTTATTTTTTTTAGTGATCTGATAGAAAAATTTATCCCTCCCCAAAAAGGATTAAAACATATTTTGAGGATTGTAAGGGAATTGATTGATTTCAAGCCCATAAGTCAGAAGACTGACATATCAGAAGCATTGCGATTTCTCACCAATGCAATGAAAAAAAAGTGTACCGCTTTTATTTTATCTGACTTCCTTGATACAGGTTTTGAAAATGCAATGAAAATTGCCGGCAACAAACATGACCTGGTAGCTTTGCAAGTTTACGATGACACTGAAATGCAATTGCCCAATATAGGTTTAGCACAGATTTACAGCAAGGAATTAGGTAAAAGCATCTGGATTGACACTTCTGATAAAGCCTTTAGAAATGAATATGCTAAGCAGGCAAGGGTGAGGATGACTTTATTGGACAGTATTTTCAAAAAAAGCGGTGTGGACTATACCCGTATTCATACCGGTCAAGATTATGTAAAACCTCTTTTAAACCTTTTTAAATCAAGAGAAAAAAGGAGGTAATACCAAAATTATGAAATACTCAGGAAAACAAATCAGTATTAATATTTTCGCTTCTGTCATTGCTGTCCTATTATTGGTTTTGGGCTCGGCAACACATGCACAGGTTATCAAAGCTGATTCTACACGGTTCCTTATTGGCAGCAAAATAGATCTTACAATTGAAGTGCCATATTCTGATGGTGATATTATTAAATGGCCTGTCTTTTCAGATACAATCACACATTCAATTGAAATCCTGTCAAAGACTGCTCCAGACACTGTTCTGATAAAGGAATCAGGAAAAAAGACTATTCGACAGGTACTCAGCATCACCTCATTCGACACCGGCTTTATTATAGTACCTCCCATTCCTTTTGAAATAAAGAAAAATGGAGGTCAACCAGAGTTATATAAAACTGAGCCTCTATTGTTGGAAGTACAAAAGATGAAGATTAATTCCTCTGCTGATATAAAAGATATAAAGCCCATATTCAAAGC
>JBAXYX010000092.1:0-9181 GCA_041670625.1 Lentimicrobiaceae bacterium
CTGCGTAATTTCAGATCAAATGCTTCATACAAATGTTCCATATTTGTAAAATTGGTTTTACAAATATAGCTCTTTTTTGTAAAGTCTGTTTTACAAAACATCATTTATTTCGTAAAGTCTGTTTTACACTTGCTAATGGCGCCGTTACTTCTCTGTTGATTTCCATACTATCACATCATAATTGACAAAAGCGTGAAATTATTCACATTAGGATCACGTATGATTGGCATTCGATACGTAAAATATAGTTGAGCCAGGATACTCACCCTCCATCTTTTTATATTATTACCCACTTAAAACACTATCATACCATAATTGTCAAATAAAATCCATATATTTGATCAAACAATTTACACGATGGGAGAGTTAATATTTCCGTTGTTGACAACTGATCGGTTAATGTTGCGTGAGTTAACAACGGCAGATGGACCGGAGGTGCGGCGCATGGCAGGTGAAAAGGAAGTAGCTTGCAATGCACTCAATATGCCCTATCCTTACCTCGAAGGGATGGCTGAGGAGTGGATTGAATCACTGGATAAGGATTTCCAGGCCGAGAGATCAGTGGTGTTTGGAGTGTGCCTGCTGAAAGAGAATAAATTGGCTGGGGCTATCGGGCTAACCATCCAAAAGCAGTATAGGGTTGCTGAAATGGGATACTGGATAGGCAGGGAATACTGGAATAAGGGTTATTGCACTGAGGCGGTTATGGCTGTTCTCAATTATGCTTTCAACGAGCTGAACCTGCATAAGGTATCTGCTAATTATTTTGCCAATAATAAGGCGTCGGGCAGGGTAATGGAAAAAGCCGGCATGCATTTTGAAGCGGTTCTGAAATCACATATGTGGCACTGGGAGTCATATAAAGACCTGGTTTATTACAGCATCTTTAACCCGGAACACAAAGTGCAATAGTAGCAAAACATAATGGCAACAGGCGCGGGATCATAGGGTGGTTCATAGTCAGGAGGTGTACTTTTTACTTTATTTATTCATTTCAGGTTTCAATAAAAATAAAATCAAATTAACTAACCATCATCATTAATTATTACGGATCATTTGATCCTAACGTTCATCCATATGAAAAAGATTAACAGGCTTGCTTTTTTTCTGATTGTTTTATTATTCGCCGGTTGCACAGGGCGGCATGTACTTGAAATTGAACAGACTAATTTTGAGGATCAGATTGATCAACTGCAGAATCTTGAGTTTACTTTTAATCATGATGTGGCTCCTGATACGATCATTGAACTGTGGGATACCGTGAATTATATGGAATTCGAACCTGCTATTAAAGGTAAGTTCAAGTGGGCCAATAAGCGACAACTGGTATTTTCACCTTCCGGTCCGTTTGCCCCTAACACGGATTATACGGCCAGGTGTACTGACCTGATCCTTAAGTTGAGCAGTGAGTCTTATAAATTTGAGAAGCCTGAAGTATTATTTCATACTCCCTACCTTGCCTTTGAAAATACACAGGCATACTACAGCAGGAATGAGGCTTTTACTCAACAATTGGAGCTCAGGGTAAAATTACTCTTTAACTATACGGTTGAACCCACTGAAGTAAAGAAGTTTGTTTCATTGAAAGTGAATGGAACCGTTAAGTCCTATCGACTGGTTACGTCAGAAAATAGCAATGAAATGGAACTTGCGGTAGGCTATGATCCTGATAAAGATCCTGTAAAGAGTATTGAAGTTACCATGGCCGTTGGCATGAAAACTCCTGGTTCGGCACGGTTGAATAAGGAAGCTATCAGTATTACCATTCCGGTACCTGCCAGTGATAAGCTGGAAGTGACAGATGTAACTACGGGTTTTGAAGAAGGACAGGGGGTAATTACCGTTTTTACCTCACAACCGGTGGTTACTCAGGGACTGAAAGGACTGGTAAGTACTGATCCGGCAGTAGAATTTGAAATAGCACCTATAAGCAATGGATTCAGAATAGAGGGTAATTTTGGTGATGGACGCTCATACCAGCTTACCCTGAACAAATCAATAAAGGGAATATTTGGTCCGGAGCTGGGTATTGACCTGGTGCAAACCGTGAGCTTTGGTTCCCTGAAGCCCTATATCGCTTTCGCCGATCAGACAGGGATGTACCTTACTTCGGAAGGTTCGGGCAACCTGGGGATAAAAATCATCAATGTCCCAAAGATTAAAATCACTGTTTTTAAAGTTTATGAAAATAATATCCAGCATTATTTACGTGCCGGAAAGAACTGGGACTGGTATTCAGATGGCGATAATTACTATGAGAACTTTGCATACGGGTTGAATGAAGATTATGGACGGGTGATTTCTACCAGGGATTACTATACCAGTACGTTACCCAAACAAGGCAACATAAGGTTGTTGCACATCAACCCACGTGATCTTGACCTGTCGTCTGAACTGAAGGGCATATACCTGATAAAGGCTGAGTCGCCTGATATGGCGTGGCTTTATGATGTGCAACTGCTTTCATATTCTGATATCGGGCTGATAGTGAAGCAAGGCACGGATGAGATATTTGTTGCGGCAAGGTCTATTGCTACTGCAGCGCCACTTGAAGGGGTCAGCCTTAGTTTCTATAGCGGTAACAACCAGGTAGTACAAAAGCTGGCGACAGGCAAGGGAGGAATAGCTGTTTTTAAAGACCTCGAAAAGACTATTCCGGGGTTCAAAATATCTATGGTTTCTGCCCGTAAAGGCGACGACTTCAATGTGTTGCTTTTTAACAAGTCGGCAGTGGAGAACTCCCGTTTTGATGTGGGGGGTAAACGTACGGCTGGCTTGAATTATGATGCCTTTATTTATGGCGACCGCAATCTGTACAGACCGGGCGACAGTGTACATATTAACGCTATTCTTCGTGATTTTAAATGGAATACCATTACAGGATTTCCCGTCAAGTACAGGGTATTGGGTCCGGATGGAAAAGACTTTATGAAGCGTCGGTTGAACGTTAACCGTAATGGAGCAGCATCGCTTAGTTTTGTACTTCCCGTTAAGGCGCTCACCGGTACCTATATTTGTGAGGTCATGACCGTGAATGACGTACTGATAGGCAATTACCGCATTAAAGTGGAAGAGTTCATGCCCGACAGGATTGATGTAGATGTAACCACCAATAAAGCCAGTTACCTGCCCGGTGATATCTTGCAGCTATCTATATCGGCAGTAAACTTCTTTGGTCCTCCTGCTGCAAACCGTAAGGTTGAAAATGAGCTTCGGTTGAACAAGAAAGGCTTCCTGCCTAAAAAGTACAAGAACTATAACTTCAGCCTCACCACCAGTGAAAGCTTGGAAATCATGGCCATGGTAAACCAAACGGTCACGGCAGCAAACGGGAAAGCGGTACAGAACTTCCAATTGCCTGAATTCAGAAATGCCGGGCTACTTGAAGGGAAGGTCTTTACTACAGTATTTGATGAAACAGGCAGGCCGGTAAACCGTTTTAAGAGCTTTAACCTGCTTACACAAAATACCTTCTTGGGAATGTTGCCGTTGCCGGGATGGGTATCAACAGGCAAACCTTTGGAGTTCAGGATGATTGCTCTGAGTAGTAAAGAGAAGCCCGTATCGGCCATTGCGAAAATAGAAGTCATTAACGTGCTCTGGGAAACTGTACTTGAAAGGAACTATGGACAGACAACCTATCGTTCACAGCGAAAAGAGAAACTCATGATGTCGAAACAGGTAGCTGTTTCAAGTGCCGGCGCGGTGATCACTTATATGCCGCCAACATCGGGTGAATACCTGGTCAGACTTTCAATACCGGAGAGCAATGCCTTTGTGGAAGAATCGTTCTATGCATACAGATGGGGCGATACCGGTGAGAGTACTTTTAAAGTTAACAGAGACGGTGAAGTGGACATTACTTTCGATAAGCAAGTGTACCAGCCCGGTCAGCAGGCAAGGATACTATTTAAAACGCCATTTACAGGTGAACTGCTGGTTACCGTTGAACAGAACAAAGTATTGGAATACCATATTATTAAGGCTACAGACCAGGGGGCTTCCATGAACCTTAAGGTAAAAGATGAGTTCCTGCCGAATGCCTATATCACGGCTACACTGCTGCGTAAGACTACCGAAGCGGGTATTCCGCTTACCGTTGCTCACGGGTTTGCCAGTATGAAGGTGGAAAAAGCCGACAACCGTTTGCCGGTAATCATCAATGCTCCTGATCACATACGTTCAGGCGTAAGGCAACCGGTAAAGATTAAGACTACACCGGGCGCCGAAGTGACCGTGGCAATAGTGGATGAAGGTATTCTGCAGATAACAGATTACACCACACCTGATCCCTATGCTTACTTCTATCAGAAAAGAGCATTGGAAGTAAACGCGTATGATTTGTTCGACGAGCTGTTCCCTGAACTGTCCAACAAACGGTCATCAAGCGGAGGCGACAAGGGATTTGATCTGGGCAAGCGGTTAAATCCGCTGACCGCTAAAAGAGTGAAGCTGCTTTCATTATGGAGCGGTACCCGGATAGCAAATGCATCGGGTGAAGTGACTTTTATTGCAGATATCCCTGCATTTTCAGGGGCAGTGAGGATAATGGCCGTGACCTATAAGGACAGCCGGTTTGGCAGTGCGGCAAAGCAGATGAAGATTGCTGACCCGGTTACCATCAGCAGTTCTGTACCCAGGTTTTTGAGTCCCGGCGACCAGGCAGAAGTTTACGTCACGCTGTCAAATAACACCAACAAGACACTGGAAACCGGGTTGGAGATATCGGTTACTACGCCTTTATTGGCAAGTGGATTAAGCAAACAAAGGATTACATTAAAGGCTAATTCAGAAACACAAGTAACCTACAGGCTCAATGCACAAAACAGAACAGGGGTGGGAACCGTTACCTTCAAAGTAAAAGCGGCAAGTGAAACCTTTACTGAAAAGACAGTGTTACCGGTACGTGCTGCCACTCCATTAGTGAAGAAAGCAGATGCCGGTATGGTTGACGCCGGTAAGAGCGTGACCCTCAGTAGTACAGGGGCTTTTATCAAAGGAACAGGAGATTCACGACTGCTGCTCACAACCAATCCTGCAGGCCGGTATGCCCACCAGTTAGATGAACTGATAAACTATCCGTATGGGTGCATTGAACAGACCATATCGGCAGCATTCCCGCAACTATACTTTGAAGATCTGGCGCGCATTCTGAAAAAGGGCACCGGTGGAGGAGCCTATAACACAACCGCCAATGTGAATGAAGCCATCCGAAAGATTGCTGCTTTCCAGCAATACAATGGAGGTTTGGTGATATGGCCCGAAGGGGGAGAGGTCAATTGGTGGAACTCAGCCTATGCGGCACATTTCCTGTACGAAGCGCAAAGAGCAGGGTTTAATGTGGATAAGCAGGTGGAAGATAACCTGCATAAGTACCTTCTGGAGATGGTAAAACAAAAAGGTACGGATACGTATTATTATAAATTACCCGGCAATAATCAATGGCAGAAGAAGGTTCAGCCACAGCGGGAGATATTCTACTCCCTGTACGTGTTGGCCCTGAATGGCAAGCACCATCTGCCTACTATGAACTATTACAAAACACGGATTAACGAACTGACCACCGACAGTCGCTATATGTTGGCAAGCGCCTTCAAACTGGCGGGCGACACCAGGAGCTATAATGCCTTAGTGCCCAAAGCATGGGGGAATGAGCAAACAGCTATAATGTCGGGAGGCAGCTATAGCTCCCCATTGCGTGATCGTGCAATTGCACTTTACACCCTGCTTACCGCTGATGAAAACAATTTACAGATACCGGTATTGGCAAGGCAGGTAGGTGAAATGATCAATCAACAGAAATGGATGAGTACACAGGAGAGAGCCTTTTCCATGATGGCGCTGGGTAAGCTGGCCCACCAGGCAAAACAGGGTAATATAACTGCACAGGTAACCATTGGCGGAACACGTACCTATGACTTCAAAGGTGATAACCTGCTCATCAGCACCGGTGGCAATAAGGCAACCCTCACGACTAAAGGCACCGGCAAACTATTCTGGTATCTTGAATCAGAGGGTATACCCACAAATATGCAGACAAAAGAAGAAGACCGGGTGCTTAGGGTCCGCCGTCAGATGTACACCCGCCAGGGGCAACAGGTAAGCAGCCATGTCTTTAAGCAGAATGACCTGCTGGTAATGGCTGTAACGATTTCAACAGTCGACAACAGCAAAGTGGAGAATGTGGTCGTGACTGATATCCTGCCTGCCTGTTTCGAGATAGAGAATGCCCGATTGACAGCCGACCGTGGAATGGAATGGATCAAAAACCGTGCGGTACCTGATTATCTTGACATACGTGACGACCGGATCAACCTCTTTACAAGTGCCTCATCAGAGCCATTGACTTACTATTATTTGGTGAGAGTTGTTAATAAAGGTAACTTCACTCAAGGACCGGTTGGCGCTGAAGCCATGTATAACGGACAATATTATTCCTATTGGGGTAAGAGTGCAATCAGAGTGAATTAGAATTGCGCACGTTCAAAGAAGTGCCTTTGATCTATCACAGTATGAGTGCAATAAGAGTGAATTAGAATAAGTCAGAGCGAACCAGAGCAAACCGGAGCGAACTAAAGTGTATAAGAGTGAGGTAAATGAATGAACATGAACAAAAGTAATGGAGAATGAGCTGAAGCGAACTACGTGAGATAACGCACCAATGACCAGCAAAAAAACATACAGGCCGGGGATCGCAATTGCATTGCAGTGCATAGCAGCATGCCTTGTTATTGCGGGGGTGCTATGGGGTTTATGGTTGTTGTCGCGTGCCATGATGGTTCTGATTACCTGGCTTTTAGTGTTCCCTACCGGAATGTCTATACTTAGCGGATTGATCAAAGGCCTGATGTTCAATCACTGGGATGTGTTGCAGAATGCCCTTCAGCTTTTCAGGGGTAACTATATTGCAGAAAATGGACAGGGCTATGGTAAAGGGATTTTAACCGTGATAAGCCGGTTGATATGGGAGCAACCACAAAACATGGCAGGCTATATATTTATGCAATTGCTGAATAGCGCCTGGCTTATCACTGCTGTGGAGCATTATAAACAGGCAACCATAAGCCAGGGTAATTTCTTCAGAGGTGGTGGACTGGCACTGGGATCATTCATTTTGATCGACCTGAACGAGTCTTTGCCCGTAGAAGTTGAACCTATTGATGATATTTTCATTGCTGTAAAGATATTGATACGACATGAATACGGGCATGTGTTGCAAAGTAACCGGTCAGGACCATTATACTTGTTCAAATATGGTATACCCAGCATCATAAAACAGGGGTGGACAGAAAAGGATGCTGAGTTCCGTTCTGACAGTTACCTTTCCGGGCATGAGAGGATATTCCCTGTGTTCGGTAGTTATAGGCAACAAAAGAAACCATTCAACGTGAAAATCCTTGAGGTTGTTATCGTTATAGTGGCTATATCAGGTGGCGGTCTTTTTAACGATCTGTACGGGGTTATCAGTGGCTTCCTGATATCAGGGGCTTTAATAGCATTGTTGAATATTAATAAACCTTTATGAACCCTCTACTTATTCTGATAAACCATAAATTTGTAAGCTAAAAAGTACTTGATTATACAGCTTCTTTTAACAACCAATATATGATGAGTGAGCTTATAATTCTTCTGAAGTGCTTAAAAATAACAGATGACTTTTAATGACAATAATATGATGAGTGAACCTGAACTAACACTGATAGAACTTTACATCCAATATACAGGAATAGAACCTGAACTGATTGCTGCGTTGCCTGCTTCAGGCTCCGACAGAAGCTACTACCGCCTGTTCGGTAATGGCAGTACCGTAATTGGCGCCTATAATGAAGTGGTTAAAGAGAATGAAGCTTTCCTGTATTTTAGTGATCATTTTAAAAAGTGCGGACTATCAGTGCCTGTTATTTTGCAGATAAGCAGCAACAAGAAAGCCTATTTACAGACTGACCTGGGTGATGAGAACCTGTTTTCCATACTGTCGACTGAACGGTGGAGCGAACAGGTAAAGGGATACTACCGTGAAGCTGTGAAATGTTTGCCTGCTTTTCAGATTATGGGAATCAGGGAATTAGATCTGACGTACTGCTATCCGCGCGAGCATTTCGACAAACAATCGATGATGTGGGACTTTAACTATTTCAAATACTACTTTGCGCGATTGGCAGGTATAAACTTCGATGAACAGGCACTGGAAGATGATTTTAAAACACTGGCTTCGTTCCTGTTAACAGCTCATACCGGTTATTTTATGTTTCGTGACTTCCAGTCGAGAAACATCATGATCAATGAGGGAAAGCCATGTTTTATTGACTACCAGGGCGGACGTTCAGGGCCCTTGCAATATGACCTGGCCTCCCTGTTATATGATGCCAAAGCCAATCTGCCTGCTGACTTCAGGAATGAACTCATAGAAGTGTACCTCCATGAGCTTGAAAAGTATCCTGCCTCGGTAAGCAGAGCTGATTTTATGAAGTACTTTGACGGTTTTGTGCTGATCAGGATATTGCAGGCTCTTGGAGCCTACGGTTTCAGGGGTTATTACCAGAAAAAAGAACATTTTTTGCAGAGTATCCCTTTCGCCCTTCAAAACCTAAAGAGCTTGTTGGAACAACCTTCATTCCAGATCAGGATACCTGAGTTGCGCAGCTTACTGGAAAAATGTATGAATGATCCTAAGATTAACAAATTGTCGCATGAAAGCCTGAAGGTCAGGGTTACCAGTTTCTCCTATAAACAGGGAATACCGGTTGATCATACAGGCAATGGAGGAGGTTTTGTATTTGACTGCCGGGCACTACCTAATCCCGGCAGATTGGTTGAGTTTCAGCAACAATCAGGATTGGACAAACCGGTAATAGAATACCTGAAAGGTTTTCCTGAGATGGAGTATTTCCTTGATAATGTATTTAGCCTGGTTGATCAGGCAGTAAAGAATTATCGTGAACGTGACTTCGGGAATCTGATGGTCAACTTTGGTTGTACCGGGGGCAGACATCGCTCCGTTTACTGCGCCGTAAAACTGGCACAGCACCTTAATCAGAAGTTCGGAATGAATATCAAGCCTGAACATACAGAAAAGCATAATTGGTAATCGTAATCATCAAGTAGTAGTAATAACAAGTGATCGTGATAAACAGGAGATCATGATAACAGGAGATCATGAAAATTAAGCAGTCGTGATAAA
>JBAXYX010000093.1:0-9111 GCA_041670625.1 Lentimicrobiaceae bacterium
GCAGATCTCAGCCAATTTTCCCCACACGATCAGTTGATGCCACTGGGTCATAACAGAATTACGCCCGTTAACCTTTTTTGCTTCATTCGTTGCAAGGGACATCCTTGCCATTACCTTACCATTTTCGAATGTTTTCACATCAGGATCAGCTCCCAGGAAGCCGATCAATTGTACGCGATTGTTTAATGCTTTCATGATCTTGTTTTTTTGTGCCTTTCGGCCGGTTCAACATGGTGCTTACTTTACTTTCTCCAAACCTGTCTATGTATGTTTGAACGATGAAGCAAATGTATGGTGGCAGCTCGGGGTGAGTCGGTTAATAACCAATTACATACGAATGTAGTTGCTTATAAACGATTGCAAATGGTTTTGTATCTGATTATTAAACGATTAACAATCATTGTAGAGTAAGACAAAAAAGCGGATAAAAAGCAAATAAAACGGATTGAGCAGATGGCCGCAAATAGTTTGACATGTAAGCAGCGCTTATAATGAACAAACCAACATTGATTTAAGTAATTGCAGCACCTGCTTATGGAACACGATCAAAACTGATAAAACATATTGTCGGAATACTATCAAAATGGATTGACCGTATTTACGAAGCACAATCGAAACTGATAAAATGTATTTTTGATGATCATCAGGGATAGGTATGACACCGATCAGATTTCGACTTAACACGGACTTAATACGGACTTAACACGGACTATATACGCATATTTTCGTGTATAGTTCGTGTTTGGTACGGTTTGTGTTAGTATTAATTCCATAGGGGAATGATCTATTACCTCACGCTATCCGGAGAGCCAAGCCGTCCAAATTTGCGGATATGGATACCTAAACTCAAGTCATTCATGCAACTTAAATAGTTAAAAGAGGACAAACAATTTTGTATCTTAGCATAATAAAACTCACACTTATGAAAAGACTTTACTTTTTATTTATTGCCTGCCTTTTTCTTTGTCAGAACAATCAATTGAAGGCGCAAAAGACATGGGCTCCTGAGGGAGCTGTATGGCATTACAGTTATCATAGTGGATGGGGCCAATATACCAGTTATATGACCATGTCAAGCATAGACGATACGCTTATTCAGGGCAAGGACTGTAGTGTACTTAATCTTGTGGGTCCGGGTGACAGCCTGCCCTATTATAATGAGACGTACTACACATACGAGCAAAATGATACGGTATGGTTATTTGATGGCACCCACTTCAGAGTATTGTATAACTTCAATGTTAATCCCAATGATACCTTTGAATCTTATGGCCATCGATTATTTCCAATGTGTTATGATTCCACAACCACTGTTATAGTTGATAGTGTTAATTACGAAACCGTAAATGGCGTTTTGCTTAAGTATATGATTGTCAGAACACCTGAGCAGTCATGGGGATTTTCAAGCTGTTATAATGGTACTGAAAGCTTTAAAATCTATCAGAAAATAGGATGCTTATCATACATGTTTCCACACGAAATCTGCGCTACTGATCTGGGAGGAGTTTGTGATCTGCGTTGCTATGAAGATGCACAGTTTGGCTTTTGGACTTCCGGCCAGTATGATAGTTGTACCTACGAAGACGGTGTAGGTGTGAACGAAATTGATCAGAACAGTATCATCAAAGTCTATCCTAATCCTATATCGGATTATGTGAATATTGATATGGTTGAGAACTTTACCACTGCTCAATTAGAAATTTATTCATTTGATGGAAGGATATTGAAAACTATCAAACTCGAAGCCGGGCATACCGTCCTTAACCTCAGCGATCTTAAAAGTGGGTGCTATTTCTTAAAATTTGATATGGATCATAAATTCTTCCAGAGTCGGATTATCAAGTTATAACATAAGCTTTCGATAAAATATATATTGAGCCCGAAGATACACTTCCCGATCTTTGAAATAAACAAGCAACGAAGAGGAACCTGTCTGATTGGCTTGAGAAGCTGTGGATCAACTAATGCATATAGTTGTGTTGCGACTACAGATGCACAAGGAACACTATATATGGGTGATATCCGTTAAATAGTGCAGGTAGTGTAGATTAAAAGTGTAAAATATAGTTGAAAAGTGTACAGGTAATAAAAGGAGAAAGAGCACAGGTTAGCACTGTAAGAGCGTGTAATGAAGGCTTACCGAAACGAAGCGAACTTAGCAGGGCTAACCCGAAGTGCTCAATACCGATCAGGGAAGTCAATTTACCGGTGAGGTTTGTATGAATGCATTAAAATCTAACGAGATACAAATTATAATAGATGGTAAATACCGGGATTAAGATAATTTCTTCAGTGAAGGGCTCCACCGGTATTAGCCGGCTACATCTTTATTAACTTGATTACAGGAGCTTGAGCACCATTACTTTACAATACATTGCCTCCCCGGATGAATTCAGTAAAACCTGAATCAGGAAGATATCGTCCAATCAAATGATAGTCGGTAATTGGAAGCGGCCTGCTTCTGGTAATCAGAGACTTAAAGTCGGCTGCCTACTCTGTTGGCAAGCAATCGTATTGATGATATTTTAACCTTTTAACTTTTGATTTGCCTGCCATGAAATCATTGAGGCAGAAGGGTTCAACATAAGCGGTGTTTTCAAATTGGCGGGTTCCCATAGCCGGAAAAATACGCTAAAAACAAGTATTTACACCAAAAAGAGAAACCGTTAAAATTCAATGGGAATTGTTTGAGATGCTATAATACGGGTACTATAGTGCGGCTATTCTTTTCGTTCATCTATAAGAAAGTCGATTGCTTTATCAGTCAGAGTTGATTTGATCATAATCTCAGGAACTGGCTGAACAAGGTAATCAACGGATTCGGCAAAATCAATATCATCAAAATAGCTCAATTGTGCTCTGAATAGTTTTTCTGAAAACAACTCGCCAAATATCTCTGTTGCTCTTTCTGATATTTGCTTAACAGTGAAATGTTCATTCAAAAGGAAATAGAGATCCACATAATCTTTCCATTTTGATCTTCGTCCAAGGGCATAGGCTTTCATTGCAGCAAGATCAAGTAAGGCAGGCACATTTATAATATCTGCCAATTTTTCAGTGACACTTATTTTAAATGGATATTGAAAGAATGTTAATTTCACATCAGCAACAGTTACATTCAATTGTTCAGTTACTCTCCTGGTAATGGAATACGAATTCCCGAAAGCTGAAATAGTATTGATAATTTTTAGGGGTTTGATTGTGCTGAATTTAAACAAGTCGAAATCAATTGACCTGCGATGGCCTAAATATAAGGCAATAGCGGTTCCTCCGACAAGGAAATATTCTTTTTTGAATTGCTTTATCAAAGGTAAAAGCTGAACCTGGCGCTGATTTAGTATTTCAGTGTGCATATTTTTTGATCACCAAGGAGAAGAAATTATAGATTTCAGGATAGTAGTTTGATTTTTTGCGATCCTTAATCCCGTTAAATATTTCAGACAACTTTTTAATTCCAAGGATATTAATAAGCTGCCTGATGTCATTCAGGTTGCCATAATTAAAGATGGTCTCCACCAGGAGTTCATGACTGATGTCTTCCTTTTTATCCTCTGACGTATACCAGAAAAGGTTACTGTGCTGACGGATAAATGCTTTGATTTCCGGTGAATTCATTTCCTTCTATGCGATGTTTTAACAAAGATAGTAAATTCCTATGATATAAAACGCCCACATGGGAACCACAGGGGTATAAGTATGTATAGAGAATCACCGACTGAAAAGTCAGATAAAAACCGACAATTTGCACAATAGAAATGCAAATTGTCGGATAATATGTACGAATACTGTGCAAATTATCCGATAAAGCGCACAAATATTGTGCATCCTTTACGTTTGATGTTATTTTAAACCTTTAACGTGTGATTTGCCTGCAATGAAATCCTTGAGGTAGAAGGGTTCAAAATAAGCAGTATTTTCAAATTGTCGGGATTCCATGGCCCGTTGGGCAGGAATCAGCAAGTTGGCGGCAGAGGCATTGAAGTGGGGCAGGATCGTGATGTTGTCGCGGTTAAGGATTTCGTGGCACTTGTCGGCGCCATCACCGCCCAGTACCAGGTGGTAAGTTGAATAATCGGTTAATGAATCGGTAGTGATAATTTCGGCCGAGGTTTCTCGTATGGTTTCCAGATTCGAATTATAAATGGCTGTAAATACCTCCATGCGGCGGGCGTCGATCATTGGAATGAAAAGAGTGTTAGAGTCTGTGCCTTTTTCAAAAGACACAGCACGCATGCCATAGGCCAGGGCTTCTAATGAATTGACCGCAATTACGGGGATGTCACGGCCGTAGCATAAGCCCTTGGCAGTAGAAACTCCGATACGTAAACCGGTATATGACCCCGGTCCTTTACTCACGGCTACGGCATCGAGTTGTGACATACTGGTGCCGCTTTCTTTGAATAGCCGGTCAATTAATATATGGAGGATGCGGGAGTGAGCATTCTCATCCTCTGATTCAAGGCAGCCAATTATCTTGTTGTCACTGAACAAGGCTACACTGCATATTCTGGTGGCTGTTTCGATGGAAAGGATCATAACGGGTTTCATTAATTGTGGTGCAAAAATACACACAAAAAACAAGGATTTATAACCGTCAACCACTATGTCATTCAGGTTGCCCTGATTAACGAAGTCCTTTGCCAGGATTAGCCGTTTCAGGATTAGCCGTTTACTGTAATGGAGTCGCCCTATCAGGTAAATAAAAATTTAACGGCAGTAAAGGGTAAAGAAAAGTCATTCAAAACAGATAAGCTTCACCAGACAATAAGCATTTGATTTTGCCAATTTGATATCAGGGGATCCCTTAAATATTCAAATAGTAGTAATTGATTAGGTGCATTTTAACTCAATAAAATCGATTTTTCTAAATTTAATAGGACCATATTTAGAAAATAAATCACAAAATGCTTGATTTTTAATATTTTTTGTATATTAGCACTGTCATGACGGTGGTTATTTGACTATTGAACACTTATAATACTCATCCTCATAACTCGGCTCCAGGTGATGCAGATTTAAGATTTTCAAAATTATTTGGCATTCCTGGTGTTGTTTTTGGATGGAATGGTGTATCTTATAAATATGGAGGGCCCGGATATTGGAAATGACAAACCTTAAAAGATTAATTCTTCTTTTCTTTATCTTTATTTCAGCCATAGTTTCTAATGGACAAATAAATCACATATCCCCGTGTTACGATTTTAGCGATCAAATACCGCAGATAAAAGAATACAACAAGAATCTTGAAAAAGTATTTATCAGCACTTTTAATCAAGATTTTTTAATCAGGTTTATTGCCAAGCCATCATTTGATCCCGAGTATGCATTTCAGATCTATCAGGTGGATGATTCTGCATTTATAATTGAAGCTTTTGAGATGAAAACAAATTTATGGAATAACGGCAGTCCTGATTCCATAAATGCTTTCAGAAGAGAAATAAATATTACGCTGAAGCAAGAAATAGTTATTCTGTTCAGCGTAATAATTGATTCACAAGGCAAATATCTGTTTGGTTCACAGGAGGATGGAGAACAATATAATTTTCTAGTCAATACTTATGAAGGATTAAAATGTACTCAAGTTGAAAGCGCTGATGCAGACTCTGATATAAATGAAGTAATAGAAATTATGGATGATCTTATGCAATATGCAAAAGATCATGATTATAACGCTTCACCTATAGAAGAAAAGATAAAGTCATTATGTATGCGAATAGGATGTTAGCAAATATGCCCTATGATGGACTTGGCAATATTGGTTTCAAAACTGATGTGGGAGATTTAAATTGGATTACAACCGGCAAGCCATATCAGGTTACTGAGATGATACCCAACACTCAGATAAATCCTGCTGATAGGACTGATGAACACATCACCTACACAGATTTTAACAAAGTAGATTCAATTACATCAGATCAATACTTATTAAAAATCAAGTATGGCTTAGGAAATGAGCGAATCATCCAACAATTATATTCTAAAAATGGGTTAAGCCTTACTTTGCTTTCACAAAAAACCTATGTAGGTGGACTATCGGAAATAACAGACTATGGCGATGGTTCGTCAAAAACAGTCAACTATATAAATTCTCCTGAAGGATTGACAGCCATTGAAATTTCTTCTTCAACCGGAAGTAAAGAGTGGTATTGGGTTTTTACTGATCATTTAGGTAGTATTACTTCATTGGTCTGGGAGAGTGATAGTCGAAAATTTGAGATGAGTTTTGATGCCTGGGGTATCAGGCATGACCCGGCAATATGGTTAGGCTATCCAAGGTTTCAGAACCAAATTGCCCATGATGGATTTAATGGGGGTATATTGGGGAGCGAGTATCCTTGCGTTAAGCCTTCTTGGGATAGAGACCCCCGATGGTTCTTTCAGTTTGTTTGGGGCAATGGAAATACACTGTATTAAAAGCAATTAACAATTATGAAAGAAAGGTACACTTTATTACTTATTGCAATAATAACATCATTTTTATCATGCGACAAAATGGACTCATGTAAGGATAAAGAACTAACCCTTAAAAGAAACGAATATACAGGTCAAACATTAAAAATTAATGGTTTTTATTACGGTAGACCTACAACGGACTATCAAGGTTTAGTATCTTATGAATTATTTATCTTTTATCAGAATGGTATTATGATGTTACCTGGAAATGTTGAGCTTAACAAAATGGAAGAATATGTTTCTATGATTTCAAAACCAGGTACAATAAAAGCAAAATACGATTGGGGCCTTTTCATCATTGACGATAAGAAAATAAATATTGACCATTGGGTGCCAGCACAATGTGGCTATCCTGCAGTTTTAAGGTCAGGTGATATTATAAATGATACAAGTTTTGTTTTAAGGAAGATGGTAAGGAGAGACAGTCAGGGAACTAAGGAAACAGTTATTAATGAAGAATTTCACTTTAGGCAATTTGATATAAAGCCTGATAGTACTAATAATTTTCTCAACTAGCAAAAGACGTTGCTGTTGACACTACTTATAATGCCAATCAATCTGCATGGGTGAAATACTGTTATGGCAAACGTTAAGGGAAACCTGAATAATAATTGAGTCTGCCTCTTTTTTCAGGTAAGGAAAAGAAATAAAAAGTCAGGAAATGAAACGGTTAAAAGCTGTAGACTATACTCATCACAATGACAACAAGGTCAAAACTGCACAAGTAAACGACAGTTCAGACGCTCTGTTTTTATTTGAGTATGATATTAACAGACACGTAACATCAGACTCCTCATGGGGCGTTACTATAACCTCTTACGATCAACTGGGTAATATGGTTGACAGATATGATCATCTTCATACGATTAATAATGTCAGTCTTCATGAGCACTTTACCTATGACTCTGGAAATCAACTTAAGACTATGGTTAAGAACGATATACCTCAGTGTGAAATGCTTTATGAAGGGTGAGGATAAAATATTTTATAGAAAAAAGATTGCTACAATCAGTAAGCGGGGGCATAATGCAATATATTTTTGGGGACCTTTATACTACTTGAATGATAGGATGTCTTCTTTTATGACACTATAGCATCAAAAGTAATATTCAAAAAAAGTAATAGAATGGTTCTGCGTTCTTTTACTCTTATAAGAACTAATAAATTATGCAAAACATCCATTTTTACTTAATCTTTATCATCAGCCTTTTTACCTTTACTCTTAAAGCTCAACCCTATCCGCTGGATTCTACTTTTGATTTAAATGGGGTCAATATGGTTAACATGACGACCTCCGGTATGGGAGTAATCAAGGTAGCAACTCAATCAAATGAAAAGATAGTATTGTGTGCATCAAAAAACTCCGGGTCTGAAATGTATGATTTCTCCGTAATAAGGTTCAATGCAGACGGTAAAATTGATAGTACATTTGGTATCAATGGAATAGCGGTAAAGGATTTGCAAAGTAATGATAATCTCACCCAGGATATTTGTGTTCAAAACGATGATAAGATTATAGTCGTCGGCACCTCGGGTAATTTCAATAATCGTGATTTTATTATGGTACGTTTTAATTCGGATGGCACAGCAGATCCAACATTTGGTAATAATGGTGTTGTAAGAATAAATATCATGTATGATGATATATTTTATGCAGTTCATCTGCAATCTGACGGAAAGATATTAGCTGCAGGTACTGCCAATAACTTAGGTTATATATATCGTTTCCTTGAGAATGGAACTCCGGATAGTACATTTGGTAGTAATGGGAGTGTTTCTATCAGTGTTGGATGGGCAACGATTATAAAAGATATCGCAACTGCGGGTGAAAATGATATATACCTGGCAGGACAGCTTGCTGGATCTTCGGCAGATGGCTTTTTAACTAAACTTCATTCTAACGGATCTATCAACACATCTTTCGGACTGAACGGCAATTATATTGTTGATTTCTTAAATCAGGAATATGTTAATGCCATAGTATGCCAACCTGATGGCAAAATACTGGTTGGGGGTGCTTATGGAAGTATGGTTGGTTCTAATCCACTGGGGAAACTTATGGTTTTGAGATTAATGCCTGAAGGAACACTTGATCAATCATTCAACAATTCAGGGATTCTAACTTTTGTGTTTGAACCCAATACTGAAAACCTGTGTCATTCATTAGTTTTGATGCCATCAGGTGAAATATTTGCTACAGGATACTCTGGAGATATTACTACTTCATACACTAAACTATCAGTTGCTAAAATAAAACCAGATGGAAGCTTAGATAGTACATTTGCCTTCAATGGTAAATTAGTAACGGATTTTGGGAGTCCTAATGAAAAAGCTCATGGGGCTATATTAACTTCTGATAATAAGCTTATTGTGTCAGGGTATTCAGGCAGTAACGTTAAACCAATGGTGTGTCGTTTTTTAACAGCTCCAAATCCTGCTTTTGAACAACCAATTATTGAAGAAGGAAATTCATGGAATGTCCTTGCTGTTGAATATATTCCAGGTAATCCTTATTACGACACCACTTTTCACACAGTAACCTATAGAATCTTTAGCGATACGGTTATTAATTCAGTCGCTTACAATAATATTATGTCAAGCACTGAAAAGAATCCGGCAAATTGGAAACATGAAGGTTATATAAGGGAGGATGTCAAC
>JBAXYX010000094.1:0-9100 GCA_041670625.1 Lentimicrobiaceae bacterium
ATAGTGGCTGCTTTGCTAACTATATTTGTGGCAGCCGTTTATATGACCCGTATCAAAAATATCAAGCGCTTGTTTGCTTATTCAGGGATTGAACATATGGGGCTGGTAATGTTGGGACTGGCAGCAGGAGGTATAGGCGTTTATGCGGCCATATTGCACATTATACTGCATACATTCATTAAACCCACTCTGTTCTTCCAATACAATATGATTTACAAGGTTTATCAGAGCAAGAGTATTTATGACATGGGAAGTTACTTTAAATACTATAAAACAGGGGCAATTGTGATCTTGCTGGGTTTTATCTCTGCTACAGCCATGCCTCCATCAGGCTTATTTGTTAGTGAATTCATGATTTTTCAATCATTGTTTGAGGCTCAGTTTATTGCTATTTTGCTGGCTGTGCTGTTGTTGCTGACTCTGATTATATGGGGTTTTGGAGTAAATATATTTAAGTTGCTGTTCACGCCACCCCTGCAGTTTGATGAAAGTAAAGTGCCCCACATAAGCCCATGGGAGTCAGCATCGCAATTCATTTTAATTGCACTGTCGGTTTACCTGGCTTATAATCCTCCGGCTGAATTTGTATCCCTTATACAAGAATCAGTCAAACTTGTTCAATAAGCGTAGTCTTGGATTATCGTAACCGACAATCCTGATGAATGATGACCATGTTGTGAAATTTGTGATGAAATAAATCCATGATGAAATACATCTCTATACAAAACAACCAGGCAATTGCCCTTAATGATATTCCGGTGCTCAGCTATGATGAGTTTATAAGTGGCAATATTGAAATGCTGGCGAATGCCCCTGAAAGGCATTGTGTGCACTATTTTGGGCACAAACTGAAAAAGGGCGCATGGAGTAAATTAACGGAGCAGTCAGTTATTGAGGCAAACCAAAAATCAGTTGTTGAATCAAAGGAAGGCTCAATTATTGAACCAAAGAAAGGTACAGATCAGGAGGGTAAGGAAATCATCATGCTGATTTGCTGTATAGGTGATGATCAAACTCACCGGGTTCATGTTTCATCATCCTTGGTTCATGCAGGAACTATCTACCCATCGTTTACCCGACAAAATCATAATTTCGAAAATTTTGAGAGAGAAATTCATGAGACGTTAGGGGTCCTTTATGCTGATCATCCCTGGTTAAAGCCCTATAAATATCCACATAACAGGTTTGATCTGAACTGTAAGATAGAGAACCATCCTTTCTTTCAGGTGGACAATGAAGAATTGCATGAGGTTGGTGTGGGACCCATTCATGCAGGTATTATTGAACCGGGTCATTTTCGTTTTATCTGCAATGGCGAGCAGGTAATGCATTTGGAGATGCAATTTGGATACCAACACAGGGGTATAGAAGAATTATTCCTTAAGAAGAAAAAACTGCTTGAACGGACCACTCTTGCTGAGAATATTGCAGGTGATACCAGTATAGGTCATTCAACTGCTTTTGTTAACTTATGGGAAAGCTTATGTGGATATACCCCTGACTATTCATTGGATTATTCACGTACTCTTGCTCTGGAATTGGAACGTATAGCGATTCATACAGGCGATATGTCGGCTGTTTGTGCCGATATGGCCTACCAGCTTGGGAACTCAGTTTATGGAAGATTGCGAACTCCATTTGTGAACTTTTTACAGGAATGGGGTGGCAACCGATTAGGAAAAGGACTGATTCGCGCCGGTAAGATCAATTACCCATTTACGGAAGCATTGGCCGGAAGGCTTCGTTCTATATTAGAGGCTTATGAACCTGACTTTAATGAAATGACCGCGAAGTTTTTTAAATTGCCCAGTGCTTTGTCGAGGATGGAGAAGACCGGTGTGGTTACTTATGATCAGGCGCTCGAAATCGGTACGGTTGGTATGGCTGCCCGTATGAGCGGACTGATCAGGGATGTCCGTTCTTCACATCCGTTTAACCTGTTTGGTGTGGTGATCCGTCATGAACCTGTGATTAAACATCATGGCGATGTTTATGCACGCGTAAGAATCAGAAGAGATGAAATCCGCCAGTCAATTGGTTATCTGAAACAATTAATGGCTAAGGTTCCGGACTTCCCAAAAAATGAAAATGTGGAGTTGATGCCTCAAAGCAATCAGTTTGTGTTGTCGTTAGTGGAAGGATGGCGTGGTGAAATATGCCATTGTGCTATTACTGACCAGGATGGTAACCTGGCTTTGTATAAAATAAAGGATCCTTCACTGCACAACTGGATGGCATTGGCCCAGGCTGTCAGGAATAATGAAATTTCTGATTTTCCTATTTGTAATAAGAGTTTTAACCTGTCGTACTGTGGTCATGACTTATAATAAAACCGGCAAACTATGTTAGACAATATTAAAATACTGTGGCACCAGGGCAAGCAATTTATTCCCGATGTAACCAATGCCAAATTGCCGGGAATATTCAGAGGCAGACCTGTTATTTCAAATGCAGAAATTGATGAGGCAACCCTGATTGACTGTTGTCCCACCGGGGCTATTACCGGCCATCCTGTTTGTATTGACCTGGGCAAATGTACCTTCTGCGGTGAATGTGCCTGCCGATTTCCTGAAAAGATCACTTTTACGGGCGATTATAAATTGTCGACTAATGAAAGAGAACGTTTGGTCATAAAAGAAGGGGATGAAGCAGGCATTACCATGAATCCTGCCTTGATACGGAATGATATTCACAGGCTATTCGGGAATTCACTGAAACTCCGACAGGTGTCGGCCGGTGGCGACAATAGCTGTGAGTTGGAACTGAATGCCTGTAACAATGTACAGTTTGACATGAGCCGTTTCGGGATAGATTTTGTGGCATCCCCACGGCATGCCGATGGCATTGTAATTACCGGCCCGATCACTGAAAATATGGCTGAACCTTTAAATATTTGCTATAATGCCGTACCGGAACCGAAGATTATTATCCTGGCAGGTACCGATGCAATCAGTGGAGGTGTTTTTGCCGGTAGTCCTGCATTGAACAGGGGCTTCCTGACCAACCATACCATAGACCTTTATGTTCCGGGAAATCCGCCCCATCCGTTGACGTTTATCAACGGGGTGTTGGATTTTATCAAAAAGAAATAGGGTTTCGGATTTTAGGCCCGGATTATTTAGCCCAAATTATACAATAGAGAGATAGCGACCTTTAAACAGTTGATATGTATAAATTTAGCAAAGTATTTTGCTAATGCCTAGCGTTGGGCACTTTAAAAATAAAAAACCGCTGTATTTATTATTATATAAGGCCTACAGAAGTTTTTAGAATTCGCTTTTTACCTCCAATGCGTAATTTGGGTTTAACAAACCGAAAGTTTCAGGTAAAAAAAGGTCGGATTTTTACGTCCGACCTTTGTTAATCGTGATTTCTCACTATTAGTTTTTACAACCCTGATGCTCTGGATCCCCCGTAGAATGAAGGGCGGGAAGACGACCGGAAAGAGTTTTGTGAGCTTGATTTCCTGCCGGAGTTATAACCTGGTGATGAGCTTGATGAGCCCGATGTGTTAGCTGATGATCTGGATGAAGGTCTGCCTGCTGATCTTGCTGAAGATGCATAGGCCTTAGTATCGGCTGTTGAGGGTGCATCAGGAATGAAACCGTACATTTTTTTAACCTGAATGTCTTTGGGCAGGAGTTTGTTGATATCCTTAAGGCTGCCACGTTCATCGGAAGCGCAGAATGAAATGGCGATTCCGGATTCACCGGCACGGCCGGTACGGCCTATTCTGTGGATGTAGGTTTCAGGTACCTCAGGTAATTCATAGTTAATGACGTGCGAAATCTTGTCAACATCAATTCCTCGAGAGGCGATGTCGGTTGCAACCAATACTTTAATAGAACGATTTTTGAATCCCTGTAAAGCATTCTGACGTGCATTTTGCGACTTATTACCATGAATGGCTGCAGCAGTGATGCCTTGTTTTACCAGGTCGCGGGTCACTTTATCGGCTCCGTGTTTGGTACGGGTAAAAATAAGTGCTGTTTCAATGTCTTCACTCTCGAATACCTGTTGCAGCATGGCACGTTTATCATTCTTTTCAACATAGTAAACGGATTGTAATACACTTTCGGCAGGAGCTGACAAGGGAGCTACATTCACCTTGACCGGATTGCTCAGCAGGCTATCGGCCAGCGACCTGATTTCAGGGGGTATGGTAGCTGTGAAGAAGCCGGTTTGCCTGCGGACGGGCAGCTTGGCAATAATACGTTTGATATCAGGTGCAAAACCCATATCAAGCATACGATCAGCCTCATCGAGTATGAAGTATTCAATGGTATTGAGGCGTATAAAACCCTGGTTCATCAGGTCAATTAACCGTCCCGGGGTTGCAATCAGGATATCGATTCCCCGGCGCAGGGTTTCAGTTTGAGGTTTCTGAGAAACACCACCATAAATTACGGTATGTTTCAGGTTGGTTTTTTTACCATAATCAGTAAAACTTTCATTGATCTGGATAGCCAGTTCGCGGGTAGGGGCCATGACTAAAGCACGGATCCCTGAGCCTTTTAGAGCAGGTTCACCGGTATATAATTTTTGAAGAATCGGAATAGCAAAGGCAGCGGTTTTGCCGGTACCGGTTTGTGCTGTGCCGAATACATCAGCACCTCTAAGCATATGTGGTATAACTTTCTCCTGTATCGGGGTGGGTTCAACATAACCCTTTAATGTAAGCGCCTCCCGAATGGGCGTAATAATGTTCAAATTTTCAAATGTCATTTAGTAATTTTTATTCATAAAGTAATCAATAGCCGGCCGATTTGTTCGGAGTTACAAGGGTCAAAATCTTAAAGATCAGGGAACTAAACAAAGTTCAAAGGGCAGGATAAGATATAAGCCAAAGTGTTAGCTATAATTAATGAGCTGCAAAGATAAGCTTTTTTTAGTTATGAATATACCGGATGAGTTTTAAATAGTAAGTGACATACTGTCACTCCTGGTAACAAATGATACAGGTTGGTGCAGGTTGATACCCTCAACAGCCTTATTGGCAGTTAAAAATGACTGCCAATAACTGACACAAGGGTAGCAAACTGCATCATTTCTTTATTATTATAATGTGGCATGATATTTGTATTGTATAAAATACAAATATAAAACAAATAATAAATAAGAAAATATAAAAACTGATGATTATCAGTGATTAAAAGGTCCGTCTTTATATGTTTTAGCTTTTGTACTGTCCTTTGACTTCTTGAAAAAATACCCGCAGACATTGGGATAATGTGCTGCGGAATAATAGTTGGTTGTTCATTGTGAATAGCCTGCACTGCCACCCGTATGTCTGTTATAAAAACAGAAGAGGCACATTTTGTTGTGCCTCTTCTTTCTATAATTACAGGTTTGATCAGAATGAATCAATCCACTTACTCCTGTCAGGAGGCTCAGGGGATTTGACCTTTTTAACCGGGTTGGTTTGCAGTTCCTTTAACAGTACCTCAACTGCTTTTTCAATGCATGGGTCTGTTCCTTTAGCCATTTGCTCGGGGCGGTCCACAACTTCAATATCAGGAGTGACACCAACACCTTCAATGATCCAATGTTCGTTTTCATCGAAAATGCCAAAACGTGGTACAGAAATATAGCCACCATCAACCAGTCCTGCGTTTGTTGAAATACCGACAAGTCCACCCCATGTGCGGGTGCCGATTAGTTTGCCAAGTCCCATTTTGCGGAAGTAATATGGGAAAGCATCTCCACCTGAAGAAGAATAACCGTTTGTAAGCATCACTTTAGGTCCGTCATGAGCAATGCTTGGAGCCCTGCCTGGCTGCAGGCCGTTCTGATGCCAATAACTCAGTGTTTTGCGATCAAGCAAATCAGCCATACGGTCTGGAATAAAGCCGCCACCGTTATAACGGTCGTCAATGATGAGGGCTTCTTTACCATGAAATTCCAGCATACCATGGAATAGTTCCCGGTTGCCTTCAAGAGCTGTATTGGGGACATGGATATAACCGATTTTACCGCCCGAAAGCTTATCGACCATCTCTCTGCGATCATTTACCCAATCAAGGTACATGAGTTCAAGTTCACTTTTGATTGGTTTAACGGTAATTGTTCGTGATCCCGTTGTTCCCGCAGTGCTGTTAACTTCAAGTTCAATATTCTTCTCGGCAGTATTCTCAAGAAGTTCATAAGGATTATCCTGCAGGGTAAGTTTTTTACCGTTAATGCTCAGGATGTAGTCGCCTTCCTTTACATCCACACCTATATCATGTAGTGGTGAACGGCGGTCTTTATTCCAGTTTTCACTGTCGTATATCTTAGCTATTTTATAAAGCCCGGCTTGAGCATCAGCAATCAGTTCAGCACCCAGCAAACCTCCATCCACACGTTTAACTGTAGGGAAGTCACCCCAGTCAACATAGGAATGCCCGGTATTTGATTCTGCAATGATTTCACTAAGTATATAATCAAGATCAGCGCGATGGGATACAAAAGGTAATAGTGGGCTGTAACGTTTTTCTATTCCGGTCCAATCCACTCCGTGGAGGTTGCTGACATAAAAATAGTCTCTGAAGATGCGCCATGCATCGGTATATATCTGATCCCATTCCTTACGGGGATCTAGTTTCATGGTCATATTGTCGAGATTCAGCTTGCCGGCAGGAGCCTTTTGACCTTCTGATATTTTAGCAATCCCATAATCATCACCACTTCTGTAAATGAGCGATTTGCCGTCGGCGCTTACACTTGCATTTCCTGCTTTGTCAAGTATTTCAATTGATTTCTCTTTATCGATGTCATAAAACATCAGTTTGCCGTTTGATGAATAAACCAAACCTCCTTCAGCAGACATGAGATTATAGTAACTGCCGGCGCTTGTTTGTAGCGGAATGATTCGCTGATTGATATTATCAACGTCAATGACCACTTTAACGGATTCGTCTTTCTTATCGGCATCTTTTGCAGTATTCTTTTTATCCTTTTTGACACCGTCAGATTTCTTTGACTTATCAGCAGTGATAGTCTGAATCGGTTCAACATCAGTTTTTGTCTTTACCAGTGCAGGACCGTCAGCTTTCAGCACCATGGCATAGATGCGGGTTGCATTATTGTAAAGGTAATCGAATTCAAAGCTTGAAAATGCAAGGTTAAAGTCGCGGTTAGATGCAAAGAAGATATAGTTCCCGTCTTTGGAGAATACAGGGGAATAATCATCAAAGCTGTTGTCGGTAAGCTGGGTGTTTTTTGCAGTTTCCAAATTATAGACCCAAATAGCAGCCAGTTCATTTGAACCCTCGCGGGTATAAGTAAGCCAGCGGGAGTCGGGTGAGAAACTGTATTCACGTATTTCGCTTGTAAAAGCGGTGATCACTTCCGTCTGTTTTCCGGATTGGACATCCACCAGCCACAGCTTCAAACTCCTGTCAGAATATGCAAGGTACTTACTGTCGGGTGACCAAACGGGAGGATATTTCCATGCATGGGAGTTAAAAGTAACCTGTTTGGCAACAGCGCCCTTTTTGTTTTCGAGGAGGTAAATTTCATATTCACCGGAAGCATCAGAAACATAGGCAATATTCCTTGCATCGGGTGACCAAACGGGGTATTGTTCTCTGATACCCTGGGTTTGAGTGAGGTTGATGATTTCACCGTTTTCAGCAGGGACGGAGAATATATCACCACGGGCATCAAATACGGCTCTTTTGCCGGTAGGAGAGATATCAAAACTTTCGATATTATCTTTTACATTCTTGAAATAGGGGATAAGGTTTGGGTTATCAAAGTTGATATTTACCACCAGCTTTTCATTGGCACCGGTTTTAAGATTCAGTTTATAGAGATAACCTCCATTTTCATAAACCAACTGTCCGTTTTCGCCGGAAGGCCACATAACATCAAAATCTTTATGGAAGGTAACCTGCTCCGATTGATGTGTGGTAACATCATAACGGTAGATGTTCATCTTCAGGTCCTTGTCAGAAGCATAAAAGATGTTGTTGCCAAACCATACAGGCCACTGATCAGCGCCGGTAAACTGAGTAATTTGTTCGGAAGAGCTATTTTTAAGGTCATAAATCCATAATTCAGTAGCTCTTCCCCCTTTATAGCGTTTCCAGGTACGGAACTCGCGGTCAACAGGGGTGAAGCAGATTTTTGAAGCATCGGGTGAAAAGGTTGCGAATCCACCATTCGCAATTTGCAAAGGTGTTTCAAGCCCCCCATCAATGTTAACCAGGAAATATTTTCCGTTACGGTCACCAAAGGAGGTGCGGTTTCCACGAAAAAGGACCTGTTTGCTGTCGGGAGTCCAATCGAGTACGGCATCATCCCAACCACCACGAGGAGGCATTACTCCGACAGAATTATAGAAAGTCAGTTGTTTGGGTGATCCTCCGGTAGAAGGGATAATAAATACCTGGCGCGATCCTGAATACTCGCCTGAGAAAGCAATCCATTTGCCATCAGGAGAGATTTTTGGGAAAAGCTCGAGCCCTTCATGTGAAGTAAGTCTTTGAGCATTGCCTCCATTTGCGTTCACCGTCCAGATATCACCTGCATATACAAAAGCAATGAGTTCATTGTTAATGTCGGGGAAGCGCATTAATCGGGCGTCGTCCATAGCGTATAATGCAGGCATATAACTCAGCATCAGTGCTAAAAGCATTAATCGGGAAAAGAATTTCATAATTATCAAGTTTAAAGAAAAAGTGTACCAAATTACTAAATTAAGTGATAGATGATGCATGTGATTTATCGTACCTTTGTATCGCTTTTAAAAACAAGCAAATCCCGCAAGTGTTTTAGTTATTGATTGCAGGATAAGAAATACACTCTAACCTATATACCCTTAATGGACAATATGGAAAACGACAACATGCCAAGAGGTCTATTTTCGGAATTCCCCCCTGTATCAACAGCGGAATGGGAAGCTATTATACACCAAGACCTTAAAGGTGCTGATTACGAGAAGAAGCTTATTTGGAAGACTACTGAAGGTTTTAAGGTTAAACCTTACTATCGTGCAGAGGATTTGGTGAATCTCAAAGCGATGCTTGCGTCACTGCCCGGACAATTCCCTTTTCTGAGAGGTACCACCAATGACAATAATCATTGGAAAATTGCCCAGGACATTGAAACACCTGAT
>JBAXYX010000095.1:0-9088 GCA_041670625.1 Lentimicrobiaceae bacterium
AATTGCCCCAGCGTGTAATAACATGTTTTCCTGCTTCAGGTACACCGTCGGGAAATACAAAGGGATCAACATTAACTTCCGAATAGAAGCATCCCAAGCCCCCTGCCGAAGAACCATTTCCATGGTCATAAATCCAGTTTTTGAGGGTTTGGATTCCTTCAATTGTATTTACTTTAACCGAATAAACATCCGAAACCCTGTTGTGCATTGAATTGTAATACAGGTCATAACCGCTCATCCAACGGGAATATCCTCCAAAAGACATTCCTCCGTAGTCAGATACTGAAGGGCATCCTGCTTGTTTTAATATCTCGTATGTTTCATAATAACTAACCCCTGTGTATTCTGATCCGGAATTGACAAAGTCATACGCAAAGTAGGTAGCGTATTGGTTTTCAGGGATGTTAGCCGGGAGATTACGTAAACAATTTATCTCATAAGTAAATACATAACCAATACTTGCAGCTTGCCCGCATTCATATCCGTCTTGACAGAAAATAGGCCTGAAATATGGTAACAATGAATTATCTACTATAGCCGGTATCGAACGCAGTGAATGGTCTTTAGGAAATTGCAGAGGTGGAAGCTGAGACAATTTCAATGAATCATAACCGGACATAGGAGCTGGGGAAGTCAGGTTAAAGCTCTCTTGTGCAAGCAGATGCCCTCCCATAACCACTGAAATAGCTATGGCAAAAGCAGATAACAGATGTTTCATGCTATGAGTAGGTATTAGGGGTATAAATATACAAAAACAAATTGATAGTGAAGTTTATGAAGGCATCTTTAGAGTATTTATCGTTAAACTTATCGCCTTCTGAAACATGTCGTTCCACTTGAATAGACTTCACTTCTGATATAGGATACCGATCTTCAATTTCAGACATCAGGAAGGCATCACTGACTTCGCGCTACAGGTCCCCCTTTATGAGCCCTTCTCTAAAATTATTCTCCTTAACTGAGTATCAGAATTCAATAAATTCTTTAGGTTTTAAATTATCCTCCATGGTCCAGAAATGAGCTTGTCCATGCTTAATTCTGAATAGCACCAAACTTTGGCTGCCTATAGTCATCCCGAAGCTTTTTAAAAACGGCCTGTCAATAAATACCTTTTCCCGGAGTTTTTTATCAATAATAAATTCTACTTCTCCTGAAATTCTTAACATAGTACCAATCATACCTTCAGGCTTGTAGAAACAAACTTCTGTTTTTGGGTTCTTTTCCAGTTGACCGGGTATTTCCTTTTTTGTACTGGTTTGAAAATAGAATCCTGTGTCATCGGCAAACCAAAAGCCTAATGCCCTCACCCTGGGTTGGTCACCTTCGACGGTTGCCAGATAGCATACCGGGTTTTCATTTGTGAATTTTATGCAATCTTGAAGATTCATGAGCGTATGGATATATTTGGTTAAATAGTTTCGTTTTAATACAACACCAACAGGATAGAAAGGGCTGATAATTCTCATTCTATTCGGACTTTTATCCCATTCTACAAAATATCAATATTTTCAAGGTATATAAAATCTTTCCGGTTCATATCATAAGCAACCAGGTAACCGTATTGTTCGTATGGTTTAAACACACATCCTCCATCAATGTTAATTACCTTGGTATTCTGCTGTTTTAAGATATAGTATAACGAAAGTGGATTATGCCCGTGTAGGAGGATATGGTCACCTAATTTATGCTCATCTACCGACAATATACGATACCATAACATGGAATACTTGTCATCAAAAGGATCTTTCAGATTCAGATTCAAACCTGCATGAACCAAAATGTAATTGTCTGTCCTGATGTAATATTCAGTACTGATGAAGAAGTTGCGGTACACCAGTGGCATTTCATTGAATGATGTAATCCCGAAGCTTTGAAGAGTTGTCCCGCCCCCGTTCACCATCCACAGATATAAATTCTTGTCATCAATGGTTGAATCAAGCATCATTTGTTCATGGTTGCCTCTGATTGTATGGATTTGGTACCCTTGTTCCCTCAGGTCCAGGATGAAATCAATCACACCCTTGCTATCGTTTCCTCTGTCAATATAATCGCCCAGACAATATATATTGTCTGATTTTTTAATACGCAATTTATCAAGCAATAGTTTTTGGAAAGTCTTATTGCAACCGTGAATATCTCCTATAGCAAATGATCTATCCATACCAATCGGTCATCTTTATTGTTGATTCAAAAATACCATTTTATTCTGTTCGTTCGGTGATGATGGAGGGGATTCAGCTATTGAACCGATGGGATACAAAAAAGCACTCCTGAAAGGGAGCGCTTTTTATAAGGCTAAAACTAATCATATCAAATACAAATCCATTTCTGTTCAACCAAAAGCCATAGGTGATTTATTAATTCTATAGGATATTTTCACCGTAACATCTCATATATTAACTTAAAGCTGAACGTTATATTGCATTGATCATAAAATGTTCTTAGGGCAGAGCCACGTATTCCGTACCTGTGTAGGTGCCATTTACCCAGTCAATTCGATAATAAGTAGGGCATTCATCGCCTGTAATCAGTTCATAGTTGCTATTGTAGCCATAGGTTATGGTTGCGCTCTTGTCGACTGCAGGAATCTGGTGAACTTTAATACCTGATACAGGGTTCCAGTCACAGGTTTCTCTGAATACAATGGATTGAGTGATTTGTGTGTAGAACTGTTCGCCGTTGCGGTTAATTCCCCAGGTAACCAGATTGTCATAGCCATCTGCTGAGCCGAAGCCATCAACCGTAAGAATGAGGCTTCCGGCGGTACCGGTGTATGTGCGTTGACGGGCTGTATTCCAGGTACGTGTGTTGCCATTATCAAAAGTAACATTCATTGTTCCAGTAACACGGTGTACCAGCATATTAAATCCATCAATGCCAAGCATAGAGATATATCCCCCGGAAACATTGGTAAAAGTTTGTGAACCGTTGTAAGTCATAGTTCTGTTATGTTGTCCATGGGTAACAGCCAGGTTGATATACCTGATATTAATACTGGCACCCGGCAAGCTAAAGTCAGTGCCTGCCTGCATTCTGATTTGTATCTGGCCCTTTACCTGGCGGCGGCCGTTACATGAAAGCCCGTCGTAAGTGATGGTTATGGTAATAGTGTCGTTAATGACTGCTGATGTATCAATGGTTGCATTGCATGGAAAATGTCTCATTGAAAGAAAAGTAGTGTCACCATTACCGCCATTGCCACTGCCGCCATTGCCACCGCCACCATTACCATTGCCGTTTCCGCCGTTGCCACCGTTACCGTTATCATGGCCATAACTCATAATACCTTCAACATCCTGAATGGATTCATTCGTAACACTCTCTACTTCCATTTCATCACTCGACAAAGTAGCGAGTGATTTGTAATCGTTGGTACCTTCGTTAAGTTCGTCCTTTTGACAAGATGTCAATGTTAATCCGGTAATTGCAAGTACCAGAGCGCCGGTGAAGAAAAGTTTTGTGATTTTCATTTTGAGTAGTTTTAATAGTTAATGTCTCTTTTGTCGTGCATTGTATCTATAATACACCAAAACATTGTTTTACCCTTAGCTGCCTTTACATTTTTATTTTCCTGATATGGGCGACTCTATAACAGACCAGCTTCCGGCTATTTGTGATTTGGTAGTAACTGCACATGCAGCAAAGAACCCGGCCCCGTTATTGCTCAGGTTTCCCTTAACGTTTGCCGGAACCGTATTAAACAATCCGCCCTGCCATTCAGTAATGGATAAAACGGAACGCATATAGGCAGCATGTTGATCTGAAAGTGAATACCTTTTTTCAGTGATGTGTGTACCGGGCGGGAAAAGAATACTTTCCATTTCCGGGGCAAGTACTTGGTTTACATCAAGGGTTGGCAGGGTATAGTATAACAACCGTGCGGTTGTGCTTTCGGGAGGTGCATTCCGGTATCCCTGAACCATCGACCAGTCCAACAGTATTTCATACATGGCAGACTGATTGGCATTATATGTAGCGGCAACAGCAACTATTCTGTATAACCCTGTTTTGCTGCTCAGTGAGTATTTTAACATACTAAACCCGGCTCCGGGCTCCATCATGGCTTTAGCCGAAATAATATTATTGTCCGCATGAATGAGCAGTGAATATTCTTTGCTTGCTTCGCCGGCAAAGGGATTCTCTGAAATATAATAACCCGGTCTGGTAGTGTCCTCAATGAATTTATATATTCCGTCAGATGAACTCACCAGTACCTCTGCTGCATGCACAGGTTCAGGAATGTCATTAGGTGCGGCAACAGGCCTGGTCAACCTAATCACCTGAGCTTTCAACTCATCATTAATCGTACCATCCACAACTATCATATTCCCGGGCACATTTACTGAGGTCCAGTCGGTGGCTTTCTCACAACTGTTGAAGGCAAAAACCGAAAGCAAGAGGGCCGTTCTGAAGGCAGCCGACCTGCATAGGTTCAATGGCCGGGTCAATGTGCTTTGGAGGTGTAAGATGATGTTACGGATAAATTTCATCGACGGGCTCCTCTCTATTAAAATTTGAAAGTATAGTTAAGTGAAGGTATTACCCCTGCAACAGATATTCGGGTAGGTATAATTTCATAGGAACCTGAAAGATCGGATGGCACTACGAAGTTTCCTTCACTGTCGGTAATCTTGTTATAGCTGAAGGCAAAGGGGTTGTAATGGCCATATACGTTATACACTGACAGTACCAGATTGTGTTTGAACCGTTTACCAGGTTTGTTTAATCTGAAGGTAACTGACACATCCAGCCGGTGATAATCAGGATACCGGTCACTGTTTTTATCACCATACAGGGGTACTACGTAGCCATTGTATTGAATAAATCCTATAGTCGGGGTGAAAGGGGAACCGGTCATGTAAAACCAGCTTGCAGCGAAATCCCATCGTTTACCGGCAGTCAGATTAAGGTTAGCGAACAGGCTGTGGGGATGATCAAATGAAGCAGGGAATTCCCGGCCGCCGTTCAGATCATTTATAGTGCTCAGGGCACGGGCATAAGAGTATCCAACCCAGCCTGAAAATTTTCCCTCGCTCTTTCGCAGCAATAGCTCCATCCCGTATGATTTTGAATCACCAAAGCGCAGTTCACCTTCTATCAGGGGGTTATAAAGCATGTTAGCGTGATCTTCATAATCAATCTGGTTGTATAGTAACTTGTAAAACACCTCCACACTGAAGTTTAATGTTCTCTTATTCCTCAGGTAACCTAAGGTGAATTGGTCAGCTTTTTGGGGTTGAAGAGTCGGACCTGAAGGAGCCCAAACTTCCAGAGAGGTGAAAGGACTGGTTGAATTTGAAAGCATCTGCACGTACTGTACGGTCCTGGTATAACCACCTGTTACGGCTGAATTTGGGGTCAGGGCATAAGTGATACTCAACCGTGGTTCTAAGTTATAATATGGAGCATAATAGCTACCCTGAGCTACCATAACCGTGTCAATGGCTTTATAATTTCCATCAAAGAAATAAACCGTCGCAGGCCCCAGATTTCTCCATGAGCTTAACCTTAATCCATATTTCAGGGAAAGCTTGTTATGAATAGTCCGGTCATTACATAGGTATAGGTTCATCCCTAATGAATGGTAAGGTGATATTTCAGGTACTGACTTTTGCGTTTCATAGTCAGAGAAACGCACATTGCCCGGATTGGAATAGTTCCTGCTCAGCTCAATTCCTGTTTTAACCGTATTGGAAGGGTTGATAAACCAAGAGAAGTCAGTCTTTATAGTTCCTGTTCTAATGGATGAAGTCCAGTAATCATCCTGCTCACGCGACATAAAAAGGTAGTAATTGTATTGGCTGAAGATGGCAGAGGTATTAGCAAACAGCTTGTTGTTGAACAGATGGGTCCACCGTACCGTACCGGTGGCATTGTGCCAGCTAAGTCCGAAGGTATTGACTGAAGCGCCGGTGATACGGCTAAAATCATCATTACCGGTGAAACCGGTCAGAAGCAAACGGTTTTTTTGATTGATTTTGATGTTCAATTTAGCATTCAAATCATAGAAGTTAACCGTAAAGGAAGAGCCGTTAAGGTCACGATGATCATTCAGCCAGTTGAGGTTCGATCGCCTGGCAGACAGGATAAAGGAGCTCTTTTCCTTAATCAGCGGACCTTCAACTGTTAAATCGGAAGTAAAGATGCCTATGTTTCCTGCAAAGCCCAACCTATTCAGATTACCATCACGGGCATGGATATCAATTACTGAAGAAAGCCTCCCGCCAAACGATGCCGGGAAATCACTTTTGTAAGCTTTGACGTCCTTAACAGCATCAGGTGCAAGTGCTGAGAAGAAACCGAACAAATGGGCCGGATTGTAGATGGGAGCCTCATCAAGCAGCAGCAGGTTCTGATCCTTATTGCCACCGCGCACATAATAGAAAGAAGACCCGTCACCGAATGCATGGATGCCGGGAATGGATTGCAGTGATTTGATTACGTCAACATTACCGGCAAATCCTGACATGCGTTTAAGGGCAACCGATGAAAACCTGACTTGGCCTGCTCCTTCCGGTTCTATACCTGTGATTCCCCTGTTCCCTTTAATTTCAACTTCCTGCATCTCAATGGAAGTTTCAACAAGGTTGATACTAAGTTGAACATCACTGTTTAGTATGATTGATTTTGAATACTTTGAATATCCAATCAATGAAACAGTCAGCATAGGTTCACCTGAAGGTAAAGTGAGTGAATAGAACCCATAAGCATTTGAAATGGTTCCTACCAGAGTATTCTTGTCATAAATTCCCACTCCTATCAGTACTTCACCACTCAGACTGTCCTTAATATAGCCACTGATGGTAAACATAGCCGGCTTTACCGGGCTTGTTTCATGTCGGGTATCAGTACCGGTTTTAATTTTCAGTACCACCTGTTTTTCAGCTATAAAGTAAGTTATATTGAGGGGTGTAAGCAATTCATTAAGAATCTCCTTCACAGGACGGTCAAAGGCCTCCATGCTTATTTTCTGATGTACAGGTATTTTTCGGGGATTGTATGAAAAGTTGATTTCACCTTTAATACCAATTTCCTTAATTACATGACTCAGTTTGGTTTGATTGACCCGGATAGTGATCTTCCTTTCGAGGTCTTGTGCTTTCAAGGAGGAGAGGGAGACTAAAAGGAGAAGTATTAAAAGTGAAACTCCGGGCAGATGAGCAGTCCCGATCAGTGACCGATTCACATGATACTTTTGGCTGTTCCCTAAATCCGGCATACTATTCACAATTGCCTTTGATAAAGATAGTATTGTTTTTTTCAGTCATCTGCAGATCGAGAGTAGTACTGATCACGCTCATTACCTGCTCAAGTGATTGATGTTCAAAGGTTGCGGTGAGGCTGCAATTAAGCACCCCATTATCAACAGGTTCAATTTTTTTCTGATATACTTTTTCGAGTGTTTTAATCACTTGATCGAAATTGGTATTATTGAATATAATGGTACCGGTAACCCATGCCATAGAATTAGGATCATCAGTAACATTCTTTTGCATGCTTTGTTCAGCTGTATTTATCAGAGCACCCTCACCGGGGTTTAAAAACAGTTCCTCTGATTCCTTTCCTTTGAAATACAGGGCAATTTTCCCTGAGGCTAACTCCACACTTACTTTATCGTTACCTGCCAAAGTATTTACATTAAAGGTAGTACCAAGTACTTTTACCATTACGTCATTACCGGCTACAATAAAGGGGTGAGTGGTATCTCTTTGTACCTTAAACCATGCATCTCCCTGAAGGCTGACCTTCCTGAAATCCTTATCTTTAAAACTCTTGCTGTATTTAATGGTTGAGCCCTTATACAGGTTAATTACTGAACCATCAGGCAGCAAACACTCCATATTCTGATTAAGAGCAGTCACTTCAACCATTTGCGAACCGGGAAACAGGTATAGCCAAACAGCAGCAACACTTATGAGGAACAGGAGGGAAGCGGCTACTTTCCATGATCTGAACATACTTTTAATGAGAGCACCCTTTAAGTGAACTACCCGGTTATCGAATGCATCATTCAAACGACCTGCCCGGCTAACAGGTGAACCCTTCAAATGGGAGGTCTGGTTATCAAGTGAACCCTTGAGCTCATTGGTCACGTCTTTTGATGGAGATTCAATCAGTTTATCAGATATCTGGTTCCATTCATTATCCAGATTGATACTGTTTGTTGATAGTGCATCCTTTGTAGTAAGCAACCACGTTTGGCGGAATTCGTCAAAAAGCTCCAGGTTCTCCTGAGCGGCCGATAACCAATCAGACAAATGGAGAATCTCCTCAGGGGATGCTTCCCCTGAAAAGTATTTTACCATCAACCCGGTGTAATATGTGGTGTCCTTTTCCATTGCTTGTTCCTGTCAATTAATACACATTATTCTTGTTTTACCCTTATTATCAGATCAAAATAAATGAATCTTCCTCATCATTTAATCATAGTTATTATCAGAAGTAAAACGGTCAGGTAAACAGCCAATTTTATCCTCAGATGCTGCAAAGCCTTTGACATTTGTGCTTCTACTGTTTTCACTGAAATACCCAGTTTGTCAGCAATCTCCTTATACCTAAGGTTATCATATCGGTTCAATACAAAAACCTCCCTGCACTTTTCAGGCAACTCATCAAGAGCTAGTTGAATGGCATTATGCAGTTCTTTTTCCACTAATACATCATGTTCCGGTTCAACGGTTAGCTCCAACAGGTTCTCAAGTTGAAGGATATGAGCATTAAACTTCTTGTTATCACGTAAATAATTCAAACACTTGTTGCGAATAGAGGTGGCCAGGTATGATTTAATATTACGGGATGTATCCAACGTATCCCGTTTCTCCCACAATTGAATGAACGATTCCTGCACAATCTCTCTTGCGGCCTCCAAATCCTTAACATACTTCTGAGCGAAGAAACAAAGCCCGGCGAATTCTGTCCGGAACAGATTCTCGAATTCTTGTCGCTCAAGATGCTGCATCCTGGTTTAGTATTGGTACAAAACAAAGATAATCGAAAGTTATTACTCTTAAACCCTTTTTCAATAGATTTCATAACTGCAGAACAGAAGCCTTCCATTCACATACGCATCATAGTCAGATCATATTCG
>JBAXYX010000096.1:0-9032 GCA_041670625.1 Lentimicrobiaceae bacterium
CGCGTGGCAGGGGGAGTATTCAAACCGGGTGATGAAGTAGTTGCCTTACCCTCCATGCTTAAAACTACCATCAAATCAATTGATATTTACAAAGGAAACTTGTCCCAGGCATTCCCTCCACAATCTGTTACCTTCTCTTTAATGGATGATATTGACATCAGCAGAGGAGATATGTTGGTTAAGCCTGATAACCTGCCATCTGTTTCACAGGAATTTGATGTCATGGTTTGCTGGATGAATGAAAAGCCTTTGCAAATCAATAGTAAATATGCTTTGAAACATACCACTCACGAGGTCAGATGTCTCATTAAAGAAGTAAAATACAAAGTTAATGTCAATAATCTGGAACAAATGGAAGATCATAAGGTAGGGTTAAATGACATTGCCTGTATTACCATAAAAACAACTAAACCCATATATATTGATCCTTATAACAAGAACCGCCGTACGGGTTCACTCATCATAATTGATGAAGCAACTAATAATACTGTTGGCGTTGGAATGGTGCTTTAAATCACCAGCTTATATCCGCATTGGAAATTTGAATCACCTAATATAATAGGTGATTATTACTTGCAACTGCCTGATTTACCAAACTTAAAATGGTTAATTTTGCGCACGTATAATAACAGCATTACAAAAAAGGGTCAATGGCGCAGAAGTCAAATACATCGCGCATACAAACAATAATAGCTATATTCCTCGTTACTGGAATTATCTATATAGCCAGGCTATTCTACATTCAGGTAATCGATGAAAGTTATGCACTCTCAGCAAATAATAATGTACTCAGGTATGTAACCCAATATCCTGCAAGAGGGCTGATTTATGATCGTAATGGGAAGCTGCTTGTATTTAATGAGGCGGTTTATGACCTCATGGTGTTGCCTGCTCAAATTAAAGAGATTGATACTGCCGAGTTTTGTAAATTACTTGAAATACCCATTCAAGGTTTCAGGGATCGATTAGCCAAAGCAAAGAAATATTCACGGTACAAACCCAGTCTTTTCGAGAAACAAATATCAAAAGAAACCTATGGGTATCTTGAAGAAAAAATGTACCGCTACAAAGGATTTTTCGTCCAACCCCGAACATTACGCAAGTATCCTAAACCCATTGGTGCCCACCTTTTTGGTTATGTAGGGGAGGTTACTCAAGGCAAAATTGATAAAGACCCCTACTATAAATCAGGTGACTATATTGGTGTGAACGGCATTGAGAAAGCTTATGAAGAAATACTGAGAGGTAAAAAAGGCCTGAAAATTAAAATGGTTGATGTTCACAATCGTGAAGTCGGCAGCTATGCCGATGGTAAATATGATACTGCTTCCGTCATGGGACAAGACCTTTACCTGAGTATTGATGGAGAACTTCAAGAATATGGCGAAAAGCTGATGGCTAATAAAATGGGCAGTATAGTAGCTATTGAGCCTTCAACAGGTGAGATCCTTGCATTCCTTTCCAGTCCTACCTATGATCCTAACCTTTTGGTTGGAAGAGTGCGTGGACACAACTTTAAACTATTGGATAAAGATCCTGTAAAACCACTTCTAAACCGGGCATTATCCGGTACTTACCCACCAGGATCCACTTTTAAGATGGTGAATGACCTTATCGGCCTTCAGGAAGGTGTTTTAAACACTAATACCCGATATAGTTGCCAAGGACCTGAATCATCACCTATACGTTGTACTCATAATCACCAGTCACCTCTGGATGTTTATGTTGCCATTCAGCAATCATGCAATCCTTTTCACTGGCAGGTGTTTCGTTCCATTATCAATAACTCTGGGCATGGCGGTATTCGTGATAACTATGTCGCCTGGCGCAAGCACGTAGTTAGTATGGGCTTGGGGCATAAACTTGGTACTGATTTGCAATTTGAACTATCAGGTAACATTCCTACTGCCAGGAGTTATGATGCTATTTATGGTAAAGGTCATTGGAATGCGATGACCATCAGGTCCCTGTCAATCGGACAAGGAGAAATCCTTGTCACACCGTTACAGCTTGCCAATTATACTGCGCTATTAGCTAACAGAGGCAGTTATATTATCCCTCATGTAGTCAAATCAGTAGGTAACCAAAAACTTCGTAATACATCGTTTAACAGGGTAGTCTCAACTATCAGTCCGCAAAATTTTGAAGTAGCAGTAGAAGGAATGCGGCAGGTAGCTACTTTGGGCACAGCCAGGTGGTACCAGGTTGAGGGTATTACAATGTGCGGGAAAACTGGTACTGCTGAAAATCCACATGGCGAAGACCATTCTCTTTATATTGCATTTGCACCGGTTGATAATCCTAAAATTGCGATTGCAGTGATTATTGAAAATGCAGGTTTCGGATCAAAGTGGGCATTACCTATAGCCTCTTTGATGATTGAAAAATATCTCACAGGTAAGATAACTCGCCCTGAACTTGAGGAAAGTATGTTGAACGATAAACTTTATTGATAAAGTGCGCGAAAGAAATAATGTATTTAACAACATCGACTGGAAGCTTATTTCTCTCTTCCTGGTCTTGGTATTTATGGGTTGGCTAAATATTTATGCAGCGGTATACAATGAAGATTATAGCAACATATTTGACATAACCCAGAGTTATGGTAAACAGTTATTATGGATTATTACTGCTTTTTTTATCGCATTATTAATTTTACTTACAGATGCCAGGTTCTTTAGTGCCTTTGCCTATCTCATATATGGCATAACTATCATCATGTTATTAATAGTTTTAGGGGTAGGTACTGAAGTGTCCGGTTCAAAATCTTGGTTTCAAATTGGCAACTTTGGTATTCAACCGTCTGAATTTGCCAAATTTGCAACTAACCTGGCTATAGCAAAATATTTTAGTGGCCAAAATCGGAATCTTGAACTTTCAAAGAACCGTATTGTCCCTTTTATCTTAATGGCGCTTCCTGCCGGGCTAACTCTACTTCAAAACGATACAGGATCAGCATTAGTGTACAGCTCCTTTGTTCTGGTCCTATACCGTATGGGCTTGTCAGGTAACTTTCTGTTAGCAGGTTTGCTAATTATAGTTATTGCCGTTTCAACATTAATGACGGGGCCTATATATGTGGTGGCACTGATCCTGATAATGGCCACTGGTTTATTCTTTTTTATTAAAAGAACTAAGCGAAATATTATAGCATTAATCGGTCTGGTAGTGCTTGGAGTAGGACTAACCTACAGTGTTAAATACTGTGTGTCGGAGCTTTTAGGTGAACATCAAAAAGTAAGAATAGATGTACTTCTGGGAAATAAAGTAGATCTTAAAGGTGCCGGTTATAATGTTCACCAATCAAAGATTGCTATCGGTTCAGGAGGCTTCTTCGGGAAAGGTTACTTACATGGTACTCAAACCAAATATAACTTCGTCCCCGAACAAAGTACTGACTTTATTTTTTGTACTGTTGGAGAAGAATGGGGTTTTCTTGGTTCAACAGTTGTAATTGTGCTATTCCTTTTGTTGCTGATACGAATTGTGATGGTGGCCGAACGACAACGTTCGGACTTCAGCAAGGTTTATGGCTATGGTGTTGCCTCTATACTGTTTTTCCATTTTATGATCAACATTGGTATGACCATTGGTTTTGTACCAGTGATTGGTATCCCTCTGCCTTTTTTCAGTTATGGCGGTTCGTCTCTTTGGGCTTTTACTATCCTATTATTCATTTTTATAAAACAAGATGCCAACCGGAACGCATTGCTGTAACAAGTATTTAAATAGCGGCCCTCATCTTATTGATTTCTTAAATTTGCGGAATATTCTTATCCATAATTTAAAGAAAATAATACCGGGGTCAATGTAACACCAGCAATAAATGAACAACCACGAATCAGCATTACTCAGCATAAGCAATCTTAGCATTTCTTTTAGAGATGAAAGTGGTTGGAACAGAGCTGTTGATGGCATTTCCTTCTCAATACAAAAAGGCGAAACCCTCGGAATAGTTGGTGAAAGTGGCTCAGGTAAATCCGTTACTTCATTGTCCATTTTACAACTTTTACCTGATAAAATGAGCCACATTGATTCAGGTGAAATTGTATTCAACAATAATGGAGTCCATACTGACTTATTAAATCTTTCTGAATCAGGTATCCGTAGAATGAGAGGCAACAGGATAGCTATGATTTTTCAAGAACCCATGACTTCACTAAACCCGGTCATGCGATGCGGCAAACAACTCACTGAATCTATCAGGCTTCACTTGGGTTATGACCGTGCAAAGGCACGTGAATATACCCTCAAACTGTTTTCAGATGTGTTGTTGCCTGATCCTGAGTATGCTTTCAATGCTTACCCGCATCAATTATCTGGCGGACAGAAACAAAGGGTCATGATTGCCATGGCTATTGCATGTTCCCCTGAAATTCTAATTGCCGATGAACCAACCACTGCCTTGGATGTAACAGTTCAAAAGTCAATACTTAAATTGCTCGCAGAGCTTCAGCAAAGGCTTCAACTAAGCCTGATATTTATCAGTCATGACCTTGGAGTAGTATCAGAAATCGCCGACAGGGTGTTAGTGATGAGTAAAGGTAAGATCGTTGAACAGGGTAAAGTTGCCGATATATTTAAAAGTCCTCAACAACCGTATACCAAAGGATTAATGGCTTGTCGCCCTTCAATGAACATACGACTGCTAAAGCTACCAACAGTGGATGATTTCATGAAAAACGGAGAAGCACCACCTGTTAACATTGAAACATCCGATGAACGAAAGCTCCGACACAGCCATCTTTATGATGGCGACCCACTACTTAAAGTACAAAATCTTTCTGTCCTTTACCCATTGCCTAAACCGTGGTTTAAGAGAGGCAGAACGTACTTTAAAGCGGTTGATGATGTCAGCTTTGATGTGTTCAAAGGTGAAACTTTAGGCCTCGTAGGAGAATCAGGATGCGGGAAAACCACATTGGGACGAGCATTATTACGCCTGATTGAACCAACCGAAGGGCAAATCTGGTTTGAAGGTCATGAAATGAGATCCCTTAATAATACCGAGCTGCGTAAGATCAGAAAACACATGCAAATAGTGTTTCAGGACCCATACTCTTCATTGAATCCACGTTTGACAATTGGCCAATCAATCATTGAACCCCTGGTAGCACATCAACTACTCAGCTCACAAAAAGAACGTAAAAACAAGGTACTTGAATTACTGGAAAAGGTGAATATGAAGCCGGAACATTATAACCGGTATCCTCATCAATTTTCAGGAGGTCAACGCCAGCGTATTTGTATAGCCAGGGCACTGGTCCTGAATCCTGCCTTTATCATTTGTGATGAATCTGTTTCAGCACTTGATGTTTCCGTACAGGCCCAAGTGTTAAACCTGCTGAATGATTTGAAAAAGGAATATGGATTTACCTATATTTTTATCTCTCATGATCTATCAGTAGTACGATTCATGTCAGATAGAATGCTGGTAATGAAAAGTGGTCAGATCATTGAAAGAGGTGATGCAAATCAGTTATATGAAAAACCCGATCAGGAGTACACGCGTCAACTAATCGGTGCAATACCGGGCAAGTCTGTCAATTCGACAATATTTTCATCACATCCTGAGCACTGAAAGGTTTACTAAGGTAACCATCCATGCCGACTTCAATGCAATGTTCACGCTCATCAATCACTGAACTTGCAGTCATGGCATAGATCTTTACTTTTGTTGATCTGTTTTGTTCTTCTTCTATTTCCCTGATTTTCATAGTGGCTTCAAACCCATCCAATTCAGGCATATGAAGGTCCATCAATACAACATCATATAAATCGTTCTTGAATTTCTCAACAGCAATCTGGCCATTATCAGCAAGATCAATTATCTGATCATACTTATTGAGCATTAACAGTGCTACTTTCTGATTAATCAGATTATCCTCAGCTAAAAGTATTTTCTTCTTTCTCATAGTATGGTCGGAGACTCTGTCGAATAATTCGAACATGTAAAATTAAACCCTTTAAATTTATCACTCATAACGTTAAAAGTAACCCTATTTCTGAAGAAATTTTTCTATTTATCTGTTATAGGTCTGTCCAGACTTATAACACCCTCAAATGTAAAAAATAATACCAATATTTCATACCTTTACACATATAAATATACTAAATCACATGACTCGCAAGCAAACAGGTAAACGCACCCAGGCATCTCAAAGCCCATTCGTTAAATTGGTTGAAGAGCTTTTTATTTCTAATCCTCAAAAAGCCTATAACTTCAGGCAGATATCTCATATGTTGGGGATTACCGACAAAGTTAGTAAAGATCTTGTCTTAAAAATTATTGAATCTCTTGCTAAAGCAGAGACCATAGTTTTACTTAACCGAGGCAAATACAAATATAACCCCGAGTTAATGGCTGAAAAAGTGCTGCATGTCATCATAAAGGGTAAAGTTGATATGAAGCAAACAGGTAAAGCTTACGTGATTACTGAAGAACTCGAAGATGATGTGTTTATTGCAGCAAACAATACAGGGCATGCACTTCATGGTGATATGGTAAAAGTAAGGTTATTCCCTATGCGAAAAGGGCATAAAACAGAAGGTGAAATTATAGAAGTCTTACAACGAGCCAGAAACCAATATGTAGGCAAGATTCAATTATCAGGTAAATTCGCTTTTCTGGTACCTGATGAGGTTAATATGCCTTTTGACATCTTCATCCCTTTGGAATCGTTAAATAAAGGGAAGAACGGCCAGAAAGCTATTGCCCGAATTACGGAATGGCCTGAACGTTCTAAAAACCCTTTTGGCGAAATCACCATGGTGCTGGGTGATCCGGGCGACAACGACGTGGAGATGAACTCCATCCTCGCTACCTTTGAATTCCCACTCCAGTTCTCTAAAAGCAGCCTTCAACAGGCTGAAAAAATACCTGTCGAAATAACCGAAGCAGAAATAAAGAAGAGAAGAGACTTCCGTGATACCTGGACATGTACTATTGACCCTCCCGATGCTAAGGACTTTGATGATGCGCTATCATTGACTAAAAAAGAGAATAACTTGTGGGAAGTAGGTGTACATATAGCGGATGTATCTCATTATGTTACTCCCGGAACTCCTATTGACGAAGAAGCCTATATAAGAGGCACTTCAATATATCTCGTTGACCGCACTATTCCTATGCTTCCTGAGAAACTATCAAATATAGTTTGCTCTTTAAGACCTGATGAAGATAAGCTCTGTTTCTCTGCCGTGTTTGAATTAGATGACCAGGCCAGGGTTCAAAGCGAATGGTATGGTAAAACCATCATCAGAAGTAACCACCGCTTTAACTATGAGGAAGTACAGGCTATGATTGAAGGTGGCAATGGTGATTTTAAAAAGGAATTACTAACCCTCAATGATCTTGCTTCAAAGCTTAGAGAAGAACGCTATAAAAAAGGTTCCATCGCCTTTACCAGCCAGGAAGTCAAGTTTATTCTCGATGAAAAAGGCAAACCTATTGATACTTATATCAAGGAACAGAAAGAATCAAACATGCTGATTGAGGACTTTATGTTGTTAGCCAATAGAATGGTTGCTGAAAAGGTCGGCAAAAAGAAGGATGAAGCCAAAGCTAAAACATTTGTTTATCGTATTCATGATGAGCCTAATCATGAAAAGCTTCAAAAGTTTGCTGAGTTCTTGTTAAAGCTTGGTTATAAAATGAATATTGGTTCCCGTAAGGGACTTTCTAAATCTTTCAACTCCCTGTTTGAGCAAATAGCAGGCAAAGGTGAAGAACCAATGATTGAATCAATAGCTATCAGAACTATGGCAAAGGCCGTTTATTCAACGGTCAATATAGGGCATTACGGATTGGCATTCCCGTATTATACACACTTCACCTCCCCTATCCGCCGATATCCTGACCTGATGGTACATCGCTTACTTGAGTGGTATATTCAGGGGCGCCCTTCGGTAGATAAAGATGAATATGAAGAGTTCTGCACCCACAGCTCTGATATGGAGCGTAAAGCTGCTGACGCTGAAAGAGCATCCGTTAAATATAAACAAGCTGAGTATCTGCAGGATAAAATCGGTCAGTCATTCCAGGGCCTTATTTCCGGTGTGAGCAAATGGGGAATATATGTAGAGCTTGAAGGCAATAAATGTGAAGGCATGGTTTCCATCAAATATATGGATGATGACTTCTACTACCTTGATGAGGATAGTTACCGTGTTGTAGGGCAGCACAAAGGTAAAGAATACCGATTAGGCGATCCTATCCGTATTAAAGTACAGAGTGTTGATTTGCAACGTAAGCAAATGGACTTTATGATTGATAATTCTAAATAATCCTAAGCTATGGAAAGCTTTATTGCATATAACCCCACCGCTTTGCACTTTGGCCGAAATGTGCTGAATGACCTTGGAATGGTTATCAACAGGTACGGGAAGAAGGTCTTACTGGTTTATGGTCGCAGCTCAATAAAGCAAAATGGCCTTTACGATCTTATTATCAGCCAACTCAATAAAATTGATGCCGAAGTGTATGAATATGGCGGCATTAAATCGAACCCGATTATAGAAGATGTGGATGCTGCATCTGATTTTGGCCGTAAACGAGGAGTTAATGTAATTCTTGCTGTTGGAGGAGGCAGTGTTATTGATTCTTCAAAGGTCATTGCCATCACCATTCCATATCAGGTAAAAGCATGGGATTTCTTTGAACATAAAGCTACCCCGCAAACTGCTCTCCCTGTAATTGCTGTTCTGACACTTGCTGCTACCGGCTCTGAAATGAATCCCTTTGCTGTAATGTCAAATCATGAGGTTGAGGCTAAAGGTAGCTTTACCACACCCTTAATGTTTCCCAAACATTCATTCCTTGATCCTCAGTTTACTGTTTCTGTCCCCTATGATTATACTGCTTATGGAATAGCTGACCTGATTGCCCATTGCCTTGAAGCATACTTCGGTAAAGGAGAAGCAACCCTGGCCGACAGGTTTGTTTTTTCTATTATCAAGGAAGCATTGGAGAACGGCCCGGCACTACTCAAGGATCTTAAGAACTACGACCTGCGAGCAAGGATAATGTTTGC
>JBAXYX010000097.1:0-9024 GCA_041670625.1 Lentimicrobiaceae bacterium
GGTGGTATCTCAATGGAAGAAATGATAGTCCCGTTCATTACACTTAAATCAAGGTAGTACATGACAAAGACAATCATACGGTGTACAGGTATAAAGGAGCTACACCTTGTAGCTTCTCAAATACTTAGCCTATACCCGTCCGAAAAAATATTTCTTATTTCAGGGAAGATGGGGGCAGGCAAAACAACTTTCATTAAGGAAATATGCAAACAGCTTCAGGTGGTGGATGTGGTGAACAGTCCGACATTCTCCATAGTGAATGAGTACAAAACAGTAAAAGGTTCCAGTGTATACCATTTTGATTTATACCGTATCAGGGAAAGCAATGAATTGCTGGATATAGGGTATGAGGAATATCTTTTCAGTGATTCAGTTTGTTTAATTGAATGGCCGGAGCTCGCCATGGAATTGTTGCCAACTTCATTTGTGCTGATCAATATTGAAGAAGAAGAGCGAACCGGTGATCGTTTATTTGAAATAAGTTTTCATGGCAATTAACGAGCATTTTTAATAGCTTTGCATGAATGTTAAATGATCAGTGAAATGGAAGATCAAAACAAAGATTTCAAGCTATTCCCCAATACTACATCACAACTGATGCCCAGTGAGGAACGGTTAGAAATACCCAATAAAGCTTGCCATCTGACTATAGGTATTCCAAAAGAAACAGCATGGCTTGAAAACAGGGTTTCATTGGTACCTGAAGCTGTAAGATTACTCATCAAAAACGGGCATAGAGTTTTTGTAGAGAATAATGCCGGTGAGATAGCTCATTATCCTAATCACCAATACAGTGAATTGGGAGCTGAAATAGCTTATGAGCCGGCTATTGTTTATAACGCGGATGTGATTGTGAAGGTAGCGCCTCCCACCAGCACTGAAATATCTTTGCTCAGAGGGAAGCAGGTGCTCATCTCTTCTCTTAACATCGGTGGACTGACTGAAGCGCATTTCAAACAACTATCAGCAAAAAGAGTCACGGCACTGGCTTTTGAATATATCAATGACCGTGAAGGTAATTACCCTATTGTCAGGGCAATGAGTGAAATAGCAGGCAATACTTCCATATTAATTGCAGCAGAATACTTGTGCCATCCTGAATTCGGCCGGGGTTTGATGTTTGGCGGATTAAGCGGTATCGCACCTACAGAGGTCGTTATTTTAGGAGCAGGTACCGTTGGTGAGTTTGCTGCAAGGGCTGCTATGGGTATGGGAGCATTTGTTAAGGTGTTTGACAACTCTGTTTACCGGTTGCGTCGACTTCAAAATAATTTAGGTACACGTGTTTATACCAGTGTCATACAACCTGTTGCATTGCAGGAAGCCTTGGCGACTGCTGATGTAGCTATAGGGGCAATCAGATCAAAGGGAGGCCTTTCGCCGGTCTGTGTGTCAGAAGATATGGTGATGAAGATGAAACAGGGTGCGGTAATCATTGACGTAAGCATTGACCAGGGAGGATGTTTTGAAACCTCTATCATGACAGATCATAAGAACCCGGTGTTTGAAAAATATGGTGTAATTCACTACTGTGTTCCAAACATTGCCTCAAAAGTACCCCGCACGGCATCTATTGCTTTAAGTAATTTGCTGGTACCTATGATTATCAGAATCGGAGAAGAAGGTGGTATAACCAATATACTCAGAACGGACCCGGGGGTGCGCAAAGGCGTATATTTGTATAACGGCATTTCAACCAATCGATATATCAGTGATCTTTTCAATTTGCCGCACAAGGATATAGAATTACTCCTTGCTAATTTTCATTAACAAGGAGTATATTTATCACCCTGACTAATCTCGTAATCTGTCTTTATCAATAGAGACTTTTCAACTACACAACCTTTTTAAATCTAAATAGTGAAAGTGCCTGTGTAATTATGCGGGTTTAGGTTTCTCAGTTCTTCTTTAACAGCTTGAGAAACTGAAAGGTTGTTAATAAATTCCAGAATCGTATCAGGGGTTATCTGATTATTTGTACGGGTGAGGTCCTTCAATGTTTCATAGGGTTTTGGATATCCTTCCCTGCGGAGTATAGTTTGAATAGCTTCAGCAAGTACAGCCCAGTTATTATCAAGATCCTTTCCTATTTTATCCTCATTAAGGATCAGTTTGCTCAAGCCCTTAATGATAGATTTCATAGCTATAACGGAATGGGCTATCGGAACACCAATATTGCGTGATACCGTTGAATCAGTAAGATCACGTTGTAGTCGTGATAAAGGCAATTTAGATGAAAGATGTTGATACAAAGCATTTGCAATACCCAGGTTTCCCTCCGCATTTTCAAAGTCAATAGGGTTAATTTTATGAGGCATAGCGGATGAACCTACTTCTCCTTCAATGATTCTTTGCTTGAAGTAATCCATTGAAACATACATCCAGATATCGCGGCTGAAATCAATAAAAATGGTATTGATACGTTTTAAGGCATCAAAGAGTGCTGCCAGATTATCATAATGCTCAATTTGAGTAGTGAACTTTTGCCTTTCCAGTCCCAGGTACTGACGCGTAAAATTATCAGCAAAAGCAACCCAGTCAATTTCAGGGAAAGCGGCATAATGAGCATTCAGGTTACCGGTAGCACCGCCAAACTTAGCAGTAACAGGGACAGCTTTGAGGAGCTTGAGTTGTTGTTTTAATCTCTCAACAAACACGTATATTTCTTTGCCCACAATAGTCGGGCTGGCCGGTTGCCCATGTGTATGGGCCAGCATGGGAATACTCTTCCATGTTTTAGCTTTAACCGTTAATTTCTGAATAACATCATCAAGTACCGGGAGGAATATTTCATCAATAGCAAGCTTTATGGCATAAGGCGAGGCGGTATTGTTGATATCCTGTGAGGTTAAACCAAAATGTATTAATTCCTTATAACGAGCAAGCCCCATCTTTTCGAATTTCTTCTTTAAGAAGTATTCAACAGCTTTCACATCATGGTTGGTGGTAGCTTCAATATCCTTTACTTCCTGTGCTTCCTGGAAAGTAAAGTCACGACACATAGCCCTTAGCTCTTCAATTTTAGAGCTGTCAATATCTTTAAGCTGAGGTAGTGGTATATTACATAATGCTACAAAGTACTCAACTTCAACAAATACCCGGTAATTTATTTGGGCTGCTTCTGAAAAATAATAAGCAAGGCCTTCCACCTGTTTCCTATAGCGGCCATCTATAGGCGATATAGCGTTCAAAACTGTGATTTCCATAATGTGTCGTATTTAACAATCGTTCAAATATAATCAAGCTTAGAGAGAAATTCAAGGTTTTTGCTGTTTTTTTAGTGATTATGAGCAAAATAAATTGTCAGGTGCCCAAAATCAACCATTGAATTCCGCTAATAGCTTGTTGTAAGTGTTTTTAGACTGCAAATATAAACAGCTAAAATCAGTATAATCATGAATAAAAAATATTTCTTTACTCAGGCAGAGTATTTATTGAATACTTCTACAATGATTTCAGGGTATTTGTCCCGAAAACTCATATTGCACCACGTTTGCAATATATTGATTTCTTCTTCATTAAGCAGCTTTTTAGATTTCTCAAGCTCCTTTTTAAAAAGGTCGCGATTGAAGCTTACCTTTTCTAAAACCATTTTTACGTATTCAAGCATAGTAGCAGGTTATTGAGTGAGTGATGAGTTTGATTGTTCTTAAACATTTATACCTTATGGGTTTTTCTTCGCAATCTTTCTTTTTTTAGTAAATCCAGTTCCCGGGTGGTTTGTCCGGTAATGGAGGAGTTTTCTTCAGCTCTGCGAAACAAGTATGGGATCACTGATTTAACAGGACCATAAGGAATATACTTACAAGCATTAAAGCCATGATGAGCAAGGTTGAAGGTAATGTGGTCACTCATTCCATAGAGCTGTGAGAACCATATTCTTCTGTCGTCGGGCTTCAGATTTCTTTTGGTCATTTCGTTAGCCAGCAGCATGATGCTTTGCTCATTGTGGCTGCCACAAAAGATTTCGACCAGGTCAATATGGTCGAGTGCAATCTTCAAAGCTTGATGAAAAGATTCATCGGTTTGCTGTTTTGTTTCACAGATAGGGGAGGGATACCCTTTAAGCAGAGCCCTGTTCCGTTCCTTTTCCATATAAGCTCCTCTTACCAGCTTGACCCCAAGGAAGTAATTCCTGGTTTTGGCCTTTTCAATCTGCTCTTTAAAAAACCGGATTCGGTCATGACGGTACATTTGCAGGGTATTAAATACAATAGCTTTTTCCTTATTGTATTTGGCCATCATTTCCTCAATGATCTCATCAACGAGGTGTTGATACCAACTTTCCTCAGCATCAACCATTATAGGAACATCCATTTCATAAGCCCGTTGGCACAGTACTCCAATACGGGTATGGAAATCGGAATACAGATTTTGCATCGTATCATCAAAAGGCTTCCCGGGTATGGCATTCTCCAATAACCAGGATGATGCAAAAGCAGTAGGTTTAAATACGGTAAACGGGATATTGGGATTATTAGAAGCTTGATCAATAGTACGAAGCGTTTCCTCAAGAGCCACATCCATACTTTCTGAATCGTCTGTGCCTTCAACCGAATAATCAAGGATAGACTTTACATTATATTGTTGAAGCTTGTCAACCACCGTAAGACTGTCGAAAATGTTTTTACCCCCGACAAACTGCCGGTATATAGTAGGCTTAACCGCCCATGATACCGGGATACCCGTCTTCATAGCTATTGAAAGAAGCTTTTTAGCTGAATTGACAAGCCTTTTGCTCTTCATTAATTTGAACAAGAGGTATGCCCGTTTCAGTTCTTTGTTTGATTTACTGCTGAATGCAACAGAAAGCTCAAATAAGTTCAGTTTCATTATAGTTGTTTAAGTTTCGGCTATTTTCCCTATATAACAGTTGATGGGCTTAAGTACTTTAACAATTAGATATTTTTAACTAATTTCGTGGATTAATGCTGATTCAAACAATGGTAAAGAGAACTAAAAAACAATAGTAGAGAGAACGAAAGCGCAATACCAAAGAGAACGAAACCACATCGGTAAAGAGAATTCAAACAAACTTACCAAGCAAAAAAAATCACTTTAAAAAGACTGAAAAATTATAACAGCACAATAGAAATGATTAGCAAAGAGTATATTCAGTATAACGAAAATAAAGACCCAATAATTGCATCGACATTAGATAAAACAATATGGCACAACGATTAGAGACCCTTGAAATTGCAGGAAGCCCATTGTTCATTGGACAAGATGCATTACAGAAATTAGCGGTACAAATTGATACTGTGCTAAAGGGCAAACAGAATATTATCATTCTGACCGACCGAAATTCAAATAGCCTTTGCTTACCCGTTTTGCTTGAGCAAGTGCCACAATTGTTAAAAGCATATCCTATAATTATAGAACCGGGTGAAGTGTATAAAACTATACAAACTTGTGAATTCATCTGGACTCAATTGGCAGGAGCAGGGGCTAACAGGCAGTCACTGCTTATCAATTTGGGTGGAGGGGTAATAACAGATATGGGTGGATTTGCCGCAGCAACTTTTCACCGTGGCATGCCATTCATTAACATTCCAACTACCCTGATGTCGATGATAGATGCCGGTATAGGGGGTAAAACAGGGGTAAATATAGCATCACTTAAAAATATGGCAGGGTTATTTGTTAATCCACAGGCTGTGTTTGTATGGCCGGGTTTCCTGAAAACACTCCCTCATAAGTATTTGCTTTCAGGTTATGCTGAAATAATGAAGGATGCACTGATTGCCGATGCTGATTTGTGGAAGGATCTTATTAAATTTCACATCACTGCCATTAATAATTGGGATGACTTATTACATCGGTCGGCTATGATAAAATGTAAAGTTGTAAATAACGATCCACAGGAAACAGGTTCGCGACGATTATTAAACTTTGGACATACATTTGGGCATGCCTTTGAAACATTTTCATTAAGGCATGATACCTCGCCCATCAGTCATGGTGAAGCAATTGCCATGGGGATGATTTGTGAGGCTTATATTTCATATTGCCTGATTGGCTTTGACCTCCCTGAACTAGAAGAAGTCATTAGAAATATCCTGCTGAATTTTGATCATTATCCCATTGAATCTTCCAATATTGATGAACTGTTTGAGATTATTATGTATGATAAAAAGAACAGGAATGGCAACATATTAATTACTATGCTTAAGAGTATCGGTAAAGCAGTTGACGGGCTGCAATGTGAAGCTCCACTTATCAGGGAATGCTTGTTAAACTATGTTGATATAATGAGAGGTATTATCAAGTGAAAAGCATAACCATAAGTGCTCCCGAGGTTTTTAAACAGGCTGCCATTACACTACCTCTGTCAAAAAGCGTGGCCAACAGGATGTTGGTGATGGCATTTCTGAATGGTAAAGAATCTCTGATTCCTATTCCTGATAGTGATGATTCTTATATCATGCTTAATTTGCTTCATCAATTAAGGAATAGAGATAATAGGGCTGTATTTGATGTGTGCCATGCGGGTACCGTTTTCAGGTTCTTATGCGCATTAATGGCTATTACACCCGGCAAACATGTCCTTTCCGGGTCACCAAGAATGCAGCAGAGACCTTGTGGCCCGCTGGTGGATGCTTTGCAGCAGATGGGAGCCGAAATAAAGTATTTAAAAGCAGAAGGCTTTCCACCGATTGAAATTGAGGGAAAGGACTTAAAGGGAGGCGAAGTGTGTATGGATGCTTCCGTAAGCAGTCAGTTTATTTCTGCTTTAATGATGATTGCACCGGTATTACAGCAAGGGTTAAAGATTAAGCTTTTAAGCACTCCGGTTTCATTGCCTTATATCCATCTGACTGCTGAACTCATGAAAAAGAATGGTACTGTTGTTGAATGGGGTAATGGTATTATTATGGTTCCAAAGGGTGAGTATAAGGTGGATACCCGTATTATGGAAGCCGACTGGTCCGCTGCATCTTATTGGTACGCTTTGGTGGCATTAATGCCTGACAGCAGTATTACCCTGAATGGTTTGAATGGTCGGTCAGCACAGGGTGACCAGAGAGTGAGTGAAATATTTAAACTCATGGGTGTGGACTCAGTATGGGAGGGCGACAAGTTGCTCCTCCGCCATTCAGGTAACGTAACTGATTACCTGCATATTGATCTGAACGACTGTCCTGACCTGGCTCCTGCAATAGCAGTCACCTGCGCAGGTTTGCAACTCAATGCTGATTTACAAGGACTTGAAACCCTGACTATAAAGGAAAGTAACCGGTTAACAGCCTTGGAATCAGAATTAGCAAACCTGGGATATCAATGCAAAAACATTAACAATCATACCTTGCAGATACATTCAGGCAAAATAGCGTCAACAAGCAACAGGGTAAAAACATACGGTGATCATCGTATAGCGATGGCTTTTGCATCGCTTTCAGTTGCGGCAGGCTTATTGGTTATTGAGGATCCCGATGTGGTCAATAAATCCTATCCTCAATTTTGGAATGATTTGATATCAGCAGGCTTTTGTATCAGTGAATAAGCTTATACCGGTTCAAAAACTCATTTTGTCAGCAATAATTTGATTAATCCTTCAAATAGGTGTAGGTTTGTAACAATTTTTTAGCCTTATGAAAGTTGACATTTTTATACCCTGCTTTATTGATCAGTTGTACCCTGAAACGGGCTTCAGCATGTTGAAATTACTGGAGAAAACCGGGGTTGATGTTCATTATAATAAGAATCAGACTTGTTGCGGGCAATTATCTTTTAAAGCAGGATATTGGGATCATGCAAAATCTATAGGTGAAAAGTTTATCCGTGATTTTAGTGACTGTCAGTATGTAGTGGCTCCGTCGGCTTCATGTGTTTCAATGGTGCGTAAATACTATGATGAACTATTTTACAATTCATCACTTCACAATGAATATCGATTATTAAAAAAGAACATCTTTGAAGTGTCTGACTTCCTGGTCAATAGCTAAACATCAGAGATACCGGGGCAACCTTTAATCATAAAGTCACTTTTCATGACAGTTGTTCGGCCTTACGTGAATATGGACTGAAAGAGGAGCCTCGTACACTTCTGAATAATGTGAGGGGACTTCAACTTGTTGAGATGAAAAAGGCTGATGAATGTTGTGGCTTTGGCGGGCTGTTTTCTGTTAAAAATGAAGCTATTGCGAATGCTATGGCTGAAAATAAAGTAAAATATGCCATGGAAACAGGCGCTGAGTACATCGTTTCAACCGAAGCATCATGCCTCATGTTCCTCGACAGTTATATTAATAAGAAACACCTACCCATAAAAACGATTCACCTGGTTGACGTGCTTGTTTCAGGGTTGGAAGATTGATTATTCCGTTCCGTTTTCTTCTCCTGATCGGGCATGGCGGAATGTAACAGCCCTGACTTTTATCGCCAGGTCTTTATAGCCCAGGGTACTGAACCCATTGATCAGGTAATCTTTGATAAAATTAAACATGACTTCATTAACCATTGACCTGTTCAGTAACTGATCAGCCGACTGTGATAGCCTGGCAACAGTAGAATCATAATTATCAGTATTCTTAATGGCAAGTGACAGGTATGAAATTAATTTAACTGAAAGAGTATTGGTACGAAGGAGTATAGTGTCATTAAAATCCAACTCATCCAAAAAATGCTTCACCAGATAATTGCTATAACCGGATGAATCAGGATCTAGTAATTGAGCAGAGATGAGATCAGTCATGACCACTTTGTTAACCAGGCTCTTTGGATTCTGATGGTTAAAATCACGGATATACAAGGTTTCCTTGTTACGTAAGCGATTCATTTCATTGACAATATCTTTGCTCAATCCCGGTTCCTGTGATTTAGCCAGCATATCACGCAGCTCGTTTAATTTATATTCATTGGATGCTCTGAAATTAAGATAGTCATAATATAATCTATTGCTTTCATCTTCCCTGATGACCATCGACGCCAGAAGATGATCAAAATCAGCTTCAAAACTGATGGATTGTTTTTCATAAAAGAAGTCCAGGAATTGGCGTTTATTGAGCAACAGCCTTAGTTGAC
>JBAXYX010000098.1:0-8953 GCA_041670625.1 Lentimicrobiaceae bacterium
CCTCATTAGTCAGAAGCTTCATCTTGCCATTCTTATATATATAATACCTAAACACGCGATTAAGAGGTGCAATGACGTTGTCCAAAGGATCATATTTACAGCAATTAGAGCAATACTTGTAAAGCCGGATTCCGTTACGTATAGCTATAAGCTCCATAAATGCAAGGTCTACAGTGTCGCCACTTAAGTTGACAAGTGGCAGCAATTCAAACAAATGACCGTTCAGCCTGTAGGCTTTAACATTGTTGTTGGGCACATTAATAATATTACCATCCTTTGTGTAAATGTGGGTTTTGGTAAACCCTGTTTTCATTGTCTCACAATAATAGGTAACACCATTAGCGACAACAAAATTATCACCGGTTGTTTTAGCCCATAATCCTGCTGATAAGAGTATCAGCATTATGATCAATGATGTTTTCATGACAAATTCCTTCCTTTCCTGCAAATTAATATTATTCTCTTGGGTAACTGTGGTTAATAAACAGACATCTATTTATTCTTAACCTGAGAATCAGATTACCTTTATTCCAAAGAACGGCAACACTGTGGGTGCATTCTTTTTATCAACTTTAAGATAGAATTTCCCATCTTTAAATACAAAATACAGAACTTGAAGATGTGCTTTCTGATAAGTATTATTACGCAAATCGCCACATTCTCCATATTTGCAATACTTATAAAGCCGCAAGCCGTTACGCGATGTGATATATTCCATAAGTGCAGTGCAACCTGAAGGTGCACCTTCACAAACTACCGGGAGTCTTTCAAACAACCGTCCTTTACAAAAATAGGCATCTACTTTGCTGAACGGGATTTTGAGCATTTTCCCGTCATCCAATACTACTTTTGTATAGAATAAACCAGCCTTAGAATGATGGCAGAAATAAGTCTTGCCCCCGGTTGTAACATAATTGATGGTTTCTTCCCCGGCTTTCAAGGCCAGAGTAAACATAACCATTACTAATAGAGCAAATAATTTTTTCATGGTTTTATCCTCCTTATTTGTGAATATGTAATTGCTAATACAAAATTACCTATTACACTGAGGATTAATCAAATGTATTCGACTACACAGGAAAAATAACTGTTAAACGACTAACCGATTCAAACAATCTTTTTGCGGGACAAATTGGTTAGTTTACAGATAACTCAAATTAAAGCAGATGTAAGAAACCTGTTTACCGGAAATGAGTCATAACGTAAAATTATGTAGTCTTTGCATTTTAAAAGCGCAATTACCCTGGCGATAAAAAAACATTTTCACCTTCATTACTTATACAGGAATATAAACCCTGAACACGCTTCCCTTCCCTACCTCACTCTCAGCCTCTATTCTTCCACCATGTTTTTCGATTAACTCTTTGCATAGTATTAATCCCAGTCCAGTTCCTGGTTCCTGGTCAGTACCTTTAGTCTTATGAGAGGTATCAATGTTAAACAGATTTTTTAGTTTATCAGGCGGAATGCCAATTCCACTATCCTTCACACTCAATATACAAAAACCTTTACATACAGAAAATCCAACATGAACCACACCATTCCTATTCGTATATTTCAAAGCATTGGTCAGGAGATTGCGCAGGATAGTGGTAATCATGTTCAAATCCCCAATAATCCATATACTTTTATTTAAATCAGTAGTTATGGAAATATTCTTACGGACAGCTTGAATAGTAATAAGTTTGATACCTTCCTCTACTAATACATTAAGATCTATCTGTTCACGAGTAAAAGGGACTGTTCCGGTACGGGTACGAGCCCATAATAACAAGTTTTCAAGTAATTCGTATGCTTGCTGCGAGGATGTCTTTATATCTTCAAGGGTCTTTTGAAGCTTATGAGGATCCATATTGTTTAAAGTAATCAGTAGTATATCGGTCAGACCGATTATATTGTTAAAGGGGTTCCTAAGATCATGGGCAATAATGGAAAACAACTTATCTTTTGCTGAATTTATTTCATAAAGTTCTGAATTCTTGCTCAATATTTCCGATTTCTGCTTCTCTATTAGTTGAGTCCTCAGTTTTACTTTTTCCTCCAGCACTTTAAGTTCCCTGATGTGATTACGTTCACGCATTTTGATATATATATATATCAGGATTATAATCAACAGAGAATAGGCTAAATAAGCCATATTGCTTTTCCACCAGGGAGGATGGACTATAATTGACAGACTTACCCCTGTTTTATTCCAGATCCCGTCATTATTACTCCCTTTCACCCTCAAAGTATATTCGCCCGGTGCAAGGTTGTTGAATGCAACAAAATTACGAGTACCGATATCAATCCAGTTGTCATCTGCACCTTCAAGCTTGTATGCATAGGCGTTTTTTGCCGGGTTGGTAAACTCTATTGCAGCAAATTCAACAGCGAATGTCTTTTCATTGTAACTAAGGCTTATCTGTTTATTCTCTTCCAGATTAAAATATTCACGGGCGCCTTTACTTATTTTATATACAGAAGTGATTACGATGATGGGTATATTAGGATTGACCCTCAGTGAATCAGGATAAAATGAATTAAATCCGTTCATCCCTCCAAAGAACATTTCACCTTCCTTACTCAAGAAAGAAGCATTCAAGTTGAATTCCGGACTTTGCAAACCATCTTCCACCGTATAGTTGCGAAATTTTTTACCAGCAGAGTCAAAACGGCACAAACCATTCCCTGTTGCAAACCACAGGCAATGATTTTGATCCTCCAAGATACTGTAAACAAGATTACTGGGAAATCCCTGTTCTTTTGAATAATAGCTGAATGTCCTATTTTTCTTGGAATATCGGTTTACATAGGAGTTTGTTCCAATCCAGATATCTCCATATTGATCTTCACATAGAGCCGTGATAAAGTTATCAGACAGCGCATTAGCTTTCTTTTCATTTTTCATAAAATGCTTTATCCTGGTTGTCACAGCATCAATAACATCTAATCCATTTATTGTTCCTATCCAGATATCGTTTTCTCTATCCTCAAGAACAGCATAAACCAAATTTGAGCTAATCCTGTGATCAGGAAAAGCTTCAGTATGAAAATGCTCAGCCCTGGACCCCTTCCTATCCACCTTAAATAATCCATCATTTGTTGCAACCCAGTATGATCCGTGATGATCCTGTATCATCATATTGATCCTTATCCCATCAAAACTCGGGAATTCGGTACCCTTTAATAGTTCCCCCGGACGTGCAAAACTCTTTCTTTGTTTATCATAAACGACCAATCCGTCACGAGTACCGAGCCATATAGTGTGTAAGTCATCCTCAAAAATGCAATGAACAAAATTATTGGGAATGTGATATTTGCCTACCATTGACGAAGAATAATGTTCAATCTTACCTGTTTTTCGGTCGTATAGGTTGAGGCCTTGCCCCCAATTCCCTATCCAGATAACACCATGATCGTCTTCATAAATTGAAGCAATAACGTTACCGGCAAGGTCTACAGAATAAGGAGAATCACTTTTGCGGTACAAGGTAAAATTTCGTCTTTTCAGGTCAGTTTTATTAAGACCTGACAATGTGCCTATCCAAAGGTTATTGGAATTATCAATCGCTAATGAAAGGATAATATTGTGATTAAGCCCGCTTCTATCATCAGAAAACCTTTCGAACACCAGCTTGTTTCCTTTGTTTTGGATTGCTCTGTTAAGACCTCCACCTTCAGTTGCAATCCAGAGGTTGCCAGATTTATCAGCAATTATGGCACTGATAAAATTATTGCTCAATGATACTTTGCTGTGAGAATCATTAAAGTAATGGATAAACCCACTTGCACCGTTCTTTAATTGATTCAGCCCTCCTGATGTTCCGATCCACAGGTCACCCTTTTGATCCTGATATAATGCTTTAATATTATCATCTGACAGGCTAGCCGGATCCTTTGAAATATGATTAAACGTACTGAAAGTTTTTGTTTTCGGATGAAAAACAGCCAGACCTTTCGTGGAGGCGATCCAAATATTGCCTTCGATGTCTTCAAGCAAAGGGATATTGTCATCTTTAACACGTCCATCTAAATTAAGTGGGTTGATATAGTGAGTGAACGACAACTTTTTCGGGTTACATATTGTGAGAACCGGGGGTGTGTTGATAAGGATATTCCCGTTGCGGGCACATTTAACATCATAAACATAGTCGGTAACCTGAACCTTATAAGGTGTGGTATATTTGATCTTGATAAATTGGTTTTCATTTCTTTTATATTTTATCAAGCCTTCTTTTGTCCCTATCCAGAGGTTTGCTTCTTGATCTTCTGCAATACTATAAATCCAGTTATTGGGGATAGAATTGGTATCACCGGGATCATAAGTATAGACTTCAAATTTGTATCCGTTGAATTTATTGAGTCCGTTTTGTGTACCAATCCAAATGTATCCTCTTGAATCCTGAAAGATACAGTTGACAACACTCTGGGAAAGTCCGTCTTCAATGGAATATCCTGAGAAAAAGTATTGTTGAGCATTGGCCTGAAAACAACTCAGTAGAAACAAACTAATAATAATTGCTTTGTTTTTCATCTTGAATGGAAAGATTACTGAACGCTACGACCATTTCAGCCTAACCTGATCTGATGTTTAATAGTTATAAAAGGCAATATCTAAATGTTGCAATTAATTGTTGATATCAAAAATACGAAATCTTTGGAGGGATTCCAAGTGAAAACATCACTTTAGTTCGGATCAGTTTTATAGATCGGCAAATTCATTAATGAGCAGGGAACTCTCATACCTGTGCTGCATTGTTTACTTTTTCTTTTCTATGATATCAAAGAAATTCTTCTGGTAGGTATCACTTATAGGAATCTGCAGATCCGCTATCTTGATGTGCTTCCGTTCAACAAATTCAATTTTATCGATGGCGACAAAATAGGATTTATGGACCCTGCAAAATTGAGGTTCGTGCAAAACATCTTCAATACCCTTTGCATTCATTAATGTCATTATACGCCTGTTTTTAGTCACAATCCGCCAGTAGTCTCCCATCCCTTCGACATACAATACTTCAGAAGTTGTAACTTTTTCCATACGTGTTTCTGTTTTCACGAAGAAATAGTCCTTACCAGCCCTATCAGATGGAACAGCTGTAACCGACTCTTCCCGGGTAACGGTTTCTCCTTGCAACATTCTATCGTACACTTTACCTATTCCCCTTAAGAACCTTTCAAATGAAATGGGCTTCAACAAGTAATCAGTAACATCGAGGTCAAATCCTTGAAGTGCGTATGTGTCATAAGCAGTTGTGAAGATCACATATGGTTTCACCTTCAAAGCATTAAGTAACTGGATGCCTGTAAGTTCCTCCATTTGAATATCAAGCAGAATAAGATCGACCTGATTGTTACGGAGATACTCCAGTGTGTCAATGGCATTATCAAAAGTCTGTAGCAGGTTTAAAAAAGGAACCCTTAAACAGTATTCTCTAATGATATCAAGAGCCAGTGGTTCATCATCGACAATAATACATTTTATTTTCATATCATTTAGTAATTACAAGATTTACTCTGAACGTTTCTGCTTCTTTGTTGAAAATTAATGAATGCTTACCGGGATATATCAGCTCAAGCCTTCTACTGATATTGGATAGACCCATTCCGATTTCATGTTCATTATTTGTAAGAGTTGTTTTTTTTAGATAATTGACGACTTCAAAATTTAATCGGTCTTTATTAACCAACAAGTTTATTATAATTCCAGGTATGTGTTTTTTACTTCCATGTTTGAATGCATTTTCAACAAAAGATATTAGCAACATAGGTGCAATGAAGTGTCCTTCAGCATTTCCCTCGATGTTAAGCAATATAAATTCAGGGTTTTTTATTCGAAGTTTCTGAAGTGCAATGAAACTCTTCAGGTATTCAATCTCTTTCTCAAGCGGCACTTTATCATTTGTTGCATCATATAACATGTATCTCATGATAGACGAAAGTTTCATAACCGCATCAGGAGCTTCATCAGATTTCTTGTAGACAAGCGCATAGATATTGTTGAGTGTATTGAACAGAAAATGAGGATTTACCTGTGATCGCAATAAGGCAAGTTCACCTGCCTGACGCTGATTTATTAGCTCTTGCTTGAATTTTTGAGATTCAAACGCGTTAATCAAATACCAAATCAGAATAGCGTATATACCAATAATGATGACTAACCGTAAGTTGTTCCATACATAAATCCAATTAAATAACAATTCTTTTTCAGGCATATTACCAAAATGTTTCCAAAACATTAACTCAACAGGCGTACGAAATGCAGTGATTAAAAATATTAACACCAGCCCTGAAAATATTGCAAAAATCTTGCTTTTGAACTTTAGGAAGTAGGGGAACGAGAAATGGATTACATAGAACGACAACATGTTTAGTATGGTTGTTATTAAAACTTCTTTAAAATATTCATTGCTGACCATATTCGCCTCTTCAAATTTTCCAATATAAAGAGGGAAAAGCGCCTGGTTTATGATATAGAACCAGAAAAAAAAATGAATAAGCAGTATACTTTTCCGTTTCATTTTATTGCTTTTCACCTAGTGGTCTTCGGTACTCAAAGTTAAGCAAAATATTAGAATTCAGCAATTTAATCAACATCAAATCGATGAAATACTATGATTATCCGGCCAACTGAACGATTAATTCTGCAACATACATGAGTCCAATTAGGCCACGAAATAATATGCATCCTAATTATGATAGAATTACGAATAATCTGATCCATAACTATATATGGTATAATTAGGTAATCCTTATTAAAAACAAACAATTGATACCATTCGGAAGGAGTTCTTCTTTTTGCAGCTTCCGAATTAATGGGAGAATAATAAAAGTTGTAAAAAAGCAATCTTTTTACACTGTTCTTTTTTACTTTCAGATATGAATATTCTATCTTTGGGGCAATTAAGTAACTGATTGAAAAATATTGTTATTCCGGAAAACATCCTAAAACAAGAAATTATAGTACATTCAACAAGCATTGCAAGATCGGGAAATGTCGTGAAATCAGGTAATATCATGAGATCATGAAATATCATAAGACCGGAGAATGCTATGAGACCAGAAAACTAAATTCATTAATATATAATACTGCACCTGAATGAAACATACTATTTTACTCATCGCATTATTGATTCTTTGTTCCAATTCCTTTGCAACTTCAGTAACTGTAAGTGGAACTGTAAGCGGTTCATGGACAGCCGATACAATTTTGGTAGAAGGAGACCTTATTGTGCCATCTTTAGGCCAGCTGGTAATTTCCCCTGGAACGATAGTGATGTTTCAATCCTATTTTCGTATGGATGTCAAAGGGAGTGTTTGGGCAAAAGGTATACCAGGCGACACAATACTCTTCACTATTCGCGATACTACAAATTTCAATAACCAGCCACATGGCCGAGGAGGATGGTCAGGGATAAGATTCAGGCAATTAGCAGATACTGAAGATTCTTCACTTTTTGCATACTGCAGATTCGAATTCAGCAAGGCTACTGAGGATTCAACCAATGGCTATGGGGGCGCCATTTTAGCATACGGCTTCGATAAACTACGAATCAGCAACTGCTTGTTTTTCCATAATTATTCGCATTACAGCGGTGGGGCTATTTATCTTGACAATTCTGATGCCATAGTTGAGAAGTGCGTATTTGTCAGGAATTATTCAGGTAATACAGGAATAATTTATGGTTATGGCGGAGGTATCTGCGCAATGAACAGCTCTCCAGCTATTATACAGAGTGAATTCTACGACAACTCATCAACAGGAATTGGAGGAGCAGTTTCCTTCGATAATAGTGATCCCATATTTGAAAACAACATTATGCAACATAATCACAGCGCATTAGGTGGTGCTCTTGGAGTACTTCGTTCTTCTCCTGCCCATACTTTCAGTAACAACCTAATTGCAAATAACGAAGCACAGTTTTTTGGTGGAGGCATTTGTTGTATTCGATCATTTCCTGTATTTTCAAATCTCACTATAACTGGCAATGCGACCATGTATGGCGGAGGATTCTATTGCAATGATTCTGCTGCCCCTTTAATGTACAATTCTGTCATCTGGGGCAATACAGGGCTTGGGCCTAGTGTTTATATTTGGGATGTTTATTCCGCTCCTAGTTTTTATTATTGCAATATTGAGGGAGATACTACTGCTTTTGGAGGCAGCGGAGCGCACTTGGGCTTTCAAGGTCAATATTTGAACAATTTAAATGAGAATCCTGATTTTTTAGAAAGCGGCATATTCCCATTCCAACTTATAGCTTCCTCACCATGTATTGATGCAGGAACATTAGACGCCGGTTTTCTGAGCCTACCTTCATTAGACCTTGCTGGTAACCAGCGAATTGTCAACAATTGTATTGATATGGGTGCTTATGAATACAATAGTTCTGCTTCCATCCAACCACACAAGGAAATTCCTCAGACTTTCATAATCTACCCTAACCCATTTAAATTATCAACAACAATGGTTTTATTGGGACATACAGATGAAGCAAGAGTGGTGATCACTAATATCGGAGGTCGAATAATCAAGTGTTTAAATATCAATTTAAATGACACATTGGTAAGATGGGACGGTTGTGATGACCAGGGCAAAGAGGTTCCAAAAGGAATCTATTTTGTGATGGTAAAAACAACTGAAAAGTACTATTCAGGAAAAGTTATAAAAATTTAACAGCATAAGGATAAAGGATTCCTTCAAAACAAGGAGTGTAAATTATCGAATATTAAACAAGAGCACCAAATAAAAGAAAACATTTAGGAATAGCCAATCATGATGTATGGATTAGCAAATATGTTGTCAGGATTCTTCATATCAACTATGGTGGAATAAATTATTACCAGTCAAATACTTCACCTCAACAATTTAAAAACACAATGTAACTGCAGCATATCTATATATTGCAGAGCAACATTATCTTACAATTAATATTAGGCTGGGGACCATAGCTCACTATGAAAATGAAAA
>JBAXYX010000099.1:0-8939 GCA_041670625.1 Lentimicrobiaceae bacterium
AATTATGCTTCTATGATGTTTCGTAATGAGAGCATACTGGTAAAAGGCGCTCGTTTGTTCGGATTTGAAAGGATCAATGAGCTTCTGCAGCAGAAATCGCATGAAACCATTCTTGAGGTCAATTTGAATGCATTGGTTTATAACCTGAATTACTTTAGGTCGCTGATAAAACCAACCACCAAAGTAGTGGCAATGGTTAAGGCATTCTCCTATGGAAGTGGGAGTTTTGAAATTGCAAACACACTACAATTCCATCATGTCGACTATTTAGCGGTCGCATACGCTGATGAAGGAGTTGAGTTACGCAGGGGGGGGATAAGCCTGCCTATCATGGTAATGAACCCTGAAACAACCGGCATGGAAGCAATGGTCAGGTACAATCTGGAACCTGAGATATACAGTTTCCGTACGCTGCAGCTATTTGCTAAAACCTTTGAAAACATTAACGAGAAAGCCGACTACCAGGTTAAGGTTCATATCAAGTTCGATACAGGTATGCATCGGCTTGGTTTCATGGAACCTGAAATAGAGCAATTAGCCGTTGAATTAAAGGAATACCCATACATTAAAGTGATCTCTGCTTTTTCACATCTGGCAGGTAGTGAATCAAAAGAATTTGATTGGTTTACCCATCAGCAAATAGAAACGTTTGAAAGAATGACCCGGATACTTAAGGAACAGATTGGTTACTCATTTATGCGGCATATCCTTAATTCAGCAGGTATCATAAGGCATCCATACGCTCAGTTTGATATGGTAAGGCTGGGCATCTCGCTCTATGGAATTTCACCCCTGGTGACCGTACAAAATAAGCTCGAAGTGGTCAGTAGTCTGAAAACCATCATAAGCCAGATAAAAACCATACCAGAGGGTGAAACGGTAGGCTATGACTGCAAGTGGACTGCAACACGTGAAAGTACAATTGCCATAGTACCTATTGGTTATGCTGATGGTTTAGACCGGAAATTAAGCAACGGAGCAGGTTGCATGTTCTTGAAAAATAAGCTGGTTCCTATAATCGGCAACATCAACATGGATATGACTGCTCTTGATATAACCGGTATTGATGCTGAAGAAGGCGATGAAGTAGTCGTGTTTGGCAAGGAAATCTCTATTAATAAAGTCGCCGCTCAAATGGGAACCATCCCTTATGAAATACTCACCGGCATTTCCCGAAGAGTCAAGAGGGTTTACTTCCAGGAGTAACTACAGGGCAGGTCCATAAAGCGGTTATTGACACCAAAACAACAACAGTTTGCCTCCATGAGTGACGGTATGGGTGCGAGTAATTATTGGGCAGCAATAACTACCGTAAACAAAGTACTTACTTTGCGCTTTTAGGCCGTATGAAATCTATTACTTTTTTGGAATCTTCTTTAATCAATGATAACTTTATCGGTTTGATGAACCAACAGATCATTCCAATAATACCTCCCCATAAAAAGAATGCCATAAATTGCAGTAATGAGTAAACTATAGCTGTTTCAGGTGCGATGCTATAAAAGGCAAACAGGAAAATCAGGCTCGCTTCACGGGTACCGAACCCTGCCAAGGTAATAGGTATCAGCGTAACGAGGCTCATTAAACTCAAGATAAAACCAATTTCAATCAAGGATATTTGCTGCCCGACAGCCAATACTATAAACCAGTTCGCAACATAAAATACCAGATACGCAACAAGTGTTAGAAGCCATGGCACGAACATCTTTTTCTGAAACATCCCTGTCCACACTTCTTTAATGAAATTAATATACTTTTTTTCTGAGTGTATGGTGTTGAGTATAATAGTCCCAACAAGCCATAACAGGATCAATAAAACACCTATAATCAGCAAATACCAGAAAGCGCTAATCCCTCCTGCCACTTTGTAAAAAAAGAGCATGCCCGATACACCAAACCAAACCAACAAAGCAAAGTCAAATATCCTGTCAGTCACTATCGTTTTAAAGGAATGATAAAAGTCAATATTTCTATCACCTCTCACATAATACAATCGCGCAATTTCACCTATTCGTCCCGGAGTAACCAGTCCTATAGTGAATGACGACATATAAGCGGTAAAAGCTGAAATAAACGGGTAATTACAATGTTCAGCACGCAACAACAAATTCCATCGAACACTTTTTAAGCCAAGTACCAAAATTACCCCCGAAAGGGAAAGTAAGTATAAACGTATATTTAATTGTGAAAATATTTTACTGAATTCCTCAATATTCCAATCGATACGGGTAACTAAAAGCCCTAAAATAGCAACAGTTCCAACAATTTTAATTAACAGAGAGCGGGTTTGTTTCTTCATCCGTTCAGATTTTCCCTTTTAATACTAAAGGTAGCCTTTTTCCAAATACTGCGCGATTTCTCAAAAATACGCCCAATGGTAGCAGGGGGCATTTGTGCTACCAGCCAGCGAGCAAAAGTAGTTCCTAATATCAGAAACAAGAAATCAATACAAATCTCCATGAGGTAACGGCTTACCGGGAAATCATTAAGCACATAACCATAGTCAGGAACCGGCAATCCTAACCACTTTCTGAACTTTAATCGGATAAAGGTTCCTCGTTTCTTAAGGTCATAGCCATGTGAATGCATTGTAATTGCTTCATCTATTGAAACAGGCGAAAGATCGATTAGCCCCTCCTTCTTCATATCATCCAGTATTTGCTGGCCAACTGCTGACCTGGCAAATACTATTGAGAATCCTTTTCCACGTTCTTCATATACCGGAGCCCAGGCATCACCACCTGATATATCGGTAAACTCGTTACTAAGATCAGTGCATAGCAGGGAGTTGGTCATGATATGAAAGGGTATCAGGTAGTTCGCATGAAATTTAGGCAGTTCTACAGTTTTACCGTCTTTCATCTCAATGCGCATATTTCCCGGCCACTCTCCATAACGGAAATAAAGCTTTCTAATATTCCTGTAGTCGTATATTTTATATGATTTCAAGAAGCTCTTGATGGACGAGAAATGAAGGGTATTCCCATAAAATGGTCCAAAAATATATTGGATATTTCGTACTGAAGGATCACCTGCTGCCTGTAGTTTCCGGATACTTTGAACCTGAGGAGGCAGACCTACATAGGCTAAACGGCCTTTGAATCGTTCTATTTCAGGAAGTATTTCATTAACTGAAGTGATAATATATTTGCTTTGGGCTGCGGCTAAAATCTCGTCAGGTGTAGTTGCTATATAGGGTTGAGTAAGCCATGGTTTATCCTTCGACATTCCGGTTACCACAGCACCGTCTATTTTACCCGTCTGTAGCAGCCATATCAGTATTGCTGATATCATCCCGCCACTTCCACCTGCATCACGAATAGAGGGAATCTTGCTATAGGCTATGTTAATAGAATACACAGGGCCGGTATAGATATGAAACTCCGGTGCCCCTGCATAAAATTTTTCACGATACTCCTTAAAATTAAAGTCCTTACCAGGGCAAGCATACAGTAACCTTGCCGAATGCTGCTCATCAGGCTCTGTTATAACATAAGGACGATAGTCTCCTTCGCGATCAGCAAACACTATTTTACCTTCTGATAAGCCTACACAGCTACCACAGCGTGTACACAAATCAGACTTCATAATGGACTTTAACTGATCAATACTTTTGACAGACATAAAACTGACGTATTCCTAGTTCTGAAATAAATGTACCCTGAAACTTTTCAATAATTTTCTCGGCAGCCTGCTGAAGCTTTTGAGGACCTGCCGGGAAGAGCACTGTACCTTTATGAAACAGCAATTCCCATCCTGTTTCTTCAAACATCTGCTTTACTTCCTTTGATGGCAGAAAACGGTGAGGTCCCTCTCCATGACCACCAAATAAAAATGTAAATATCTGATATGGTATTTCACTAGTAGCCGGTGGACAACTTAAAACCAACCTTGCTTTTGGAATAGATATACGATACAGTTCCTTTAAAAAAGCAACAGGATCAGCAACATGTTCCAGAGTTTCAAGACTCAGCACACGGTCAAACTCCTCATCACCAAATGGAAGTTTACTGTATGTTTCAATCTTTACCTGGTGAACATAAGGACGAATACGTTTCGCAACTTCCATTAACCCTGAAGATATTTCGCTGTTTACAACCAAGGCATCAGGTTGAGTTTTAATTATATAGTCATTTGCTTCACAATCACGTGAGGTAACATTAAGCACCCGGCATTGATTGAACAATTGCAGATGCTTCATTGATTCAGCAAAACGTTGATCATGGGCATCTTTGACTTTATCATTTTCACTTACATAAATAGCTGCAGCTTTATCCCAGTGTTTTTCAACTGCGCTGTCAGGCCATAAGTTACGATGATTATTCTTTGTTCTCATCCTTTCTTCCTATTCAATAAAGAAATCTGGTCAGCCAACAGCCCAAAGAAAAATAGAAACATACCCAGTGTTAATAAAACAATGGCTGAGTTAGAGACCCTGCCAAAAGAAAAATACCCTGTCAAGCCCCAGGCTGCCCCTATGGCAACAGATAATAAGCTACAAGGGAAGAAGACCTTAAGCGGATTAAAAAGCATGATAATTCTAAACAAAAGCAACATAGTTTTTGATCCGTCTTTAATAAACTTAACATTGCTGCTTCTACCCACTCGTTCCGTTACCGTGATCGGGAAGGTGCCAATAGTATATCCCTCTTTGAGAAATGCAAGCGTTGAAGTAGTAGAAAAGGAGAATCCATTAGGCATAATGTGTAGCAGATTCAATATAAGGGCCTTGTTAAAACCACGCAACCCTGAATTATAATCAGGCAATTTCTGGTCAACTAAAAGCTCACCTGTTTTCCTGATTAACCATTTACCACTTTTTCGTTTGGCTACCTGGTTCGAAATGGAGTTTCTTTCACCAATAACCATATCAGCTTCGTCTAACATCAATACAACGGTATCCATATAAACCGGATCATGTTGTCCATCGGAATCAAGCATCATCACTTTTTCACATGAAGCTTTTCGGATCCCTGTTTTTAATGATGCTCCATATCCCTTATTTGCGCCATGTTTATATAAGCTTACCGGATAATTCTTTACAATAGAAGCAGTACTATCAGTAGAACCATCATCAACCACAATCACTTCATATTTATCCATCTGACCTAATGATTGCATCTTATCAAGGAGAGGTCCGATACCGGTTTCTTCATTATATGCGGGAATAATAATACTGGCAGCTTTATTCATTTGTATTCATTTTATTAAAGATATCAGGTATAAAAACCAATTTAAATATACTAATAAAAAACCGGCTTATAGCCGGTTAAAAGATTAAAAGCCTATTTTACATGACTTGCAATCAGATCTGCAATTTCTCTAAATCTTTCAGGAGTAAGATTTAGCTTTTCTTTTTTAAAGTCGATATCATACACATGGTTGATAGGCACCAGGTGAATATGGGCATGTGCTACTTCCAGGCCAATAATAGCTACTCCCACTTTAGTGCATGGAATTACTTCTTTGATAGCCCTGGCAACTTTCTTAGCAAACAAGAACATATCAGCGTAACTCTTATCATCTAAATCAAATATGTAGCTAATTTCCTTTTTAGGAATTACCAGGGTATGCCCTTCAGCCAATGGACTGATATCAAGGAAAGCTAAAAAGTTTTCATCTTCAGCCACCTTATAGGCATTTATTTCACCCTTAACAATTTTTGAAAATATAGATCCCATAGTTTTATCAATAAAGTTAACGTAAAATTTCCATTACTTCAAAAGTAATAACTCCTGCCGGTATTTTAATATCAACGAGTTCATTAACTGATTTACCAAGCAAACCCTGGGCAATTGGTGAATTGACAGATATCTTACCTGCCTTAAGGTCAGCCTCATTTTCGGGCACCAAAGTGTAGGTCATAACAACATTATTCTTGGTATTTCTAAGCTTTACTGTTGAAAGAATAAGAACCCTTGAACTGTCCATTTTAGACTCATCTATAACTTTGGCATTACGAATTGTGTCCTGTAACTTAGAAATTTTAAGTTCCAGCATTCCCTGGGCATTTTTAGCTGCATCGTATTCCGCATTTTCCGACAGGTCACCCTTATCTCTTGCATCAGCAATTTGTTGCGAAATAGAGGGGCGTTCCACCATAATAAGGCGTTCTAATTCAGCTCTAAGTTTATTTAACCCTTCTAAAGTATAATACATAATAATTCCATCTAAAGTTATTGCTCAAAAATAATAAGAGAAAAGACCCTTTGTTAAAAGGGTCCTTTCAATATTATGCAGGTATAATAACCCGTAAATTACTGGTTATAAGTTAATTCGCGCACCAATACTATGAGTACCACTAAATGGGTCAGAAGCACGGTATGAGTAGTCAATAGCTATTGAAGAACCTTTCTCCTTATTAATAGGAACAGCTACAGTAAAACCACCACTAAGACCAGTATAGGCAGTAGTGCGGTCAGCATCACTCGTTATTCCCTCTTCATAAGCATAAGCAGCCCTAAGCATCAGGTAAGATTTAAGTTCATACTCACCTCCTACAATAAACTGATCATTCGTAAAGGAGTTTGAAACAAAGCTACCAGCTACGGTAAGTCGATGAAGTTCGCCAATAAATATATCATAAGCAGCACCCATTGCTAATTGAGTTGGTAATTCAAAATCAGCTGAACGTTGTTCCAGAGTAAAGTAACTTTCCTGTCCGGGTAACAAACTACGAATAGACAAACCATCACCACTAAATGACATCGTAGGACCAACGTTACGCAAAGTGATACCAAAATGGACATTATCCTTAGGGCCAGTTACATATTGAATACCAGCATCAATGGCAACACCCTGAGCACTAACGTCAGAGATTACCTCCGATACAATTTTCAAGTTAATACCTCCATAGATTGAACTAGAGAAGGCTTTAGCATAGGAAATATTGATATTCATGTAACTTGGTGCAAAATTACCAATACCACCTTCAGGTAAATCTTCAGTAGTAATAGGTATATCACCAAAACTCATTGACATAATACCAAGTCCAAGCACACCAGTTTCACCTACTTTTTGAGTAAGCCCGAAAGCGTTGATATTAATTTCACTACCTTTTAACCATTGAGTATGTGAAAAAATCAATTCAGTGCTTTTAGTAAACGCAGTACCAGCCACATTGCCATACTGACCTTCAAGGCCTTTAACACTGGCAATATTGACTCCACCCCACCCTGAGCTTCTTGCCCAGGGGTTAATAAGCAATTCTGATGCTCCAGCCTGACCGGTTCTATCCTTATTACCGGCTTTCAACTGATTGAAGGGGACTAGCATGGCTCCAATCATGAATGTGGCAACTATGTATTTAGAGATCTTGTTCATATTCAATATTTTGTTGTTATATTTTTCCATATTCATTACCATGTTTACATCAGAATGAATTAAGGTCAACTGGCCGTAAAGTACCAAACCATTTAACTATCTTCTCACCAACGCCATCAGCTTTAATATGGATGAGATAAACACCACCTGAAATAGGTATGCCGGCATGATTCTTCAGATCCCATTCAATTGAAGTACCCGTTTCATCCTTGGTAAATTGTCTGATTAATGAACCATTTGTAGAATAAATAGTAACCGTACATTTTTCAGGCAGGTTGATAATCTTAACCCGGTTATCTAACTGGTTGGTTTCATAAGATGAATATCCGAAATAAGGATTTGGAACTACAGAAATTAAATCCAGCTCTGATTTAGCCTTTTCAATGTTATCATTAGTAGTAGCAATATTTTTAGTGCTAAAACTATACATTGGGAAGTTTCTATTTTCAGTATCACCAGCCAATAGTTCTGAACCTACATGTGATACACTATAATAACGATTGTACGGTTTAGAAATACGAATACTTACCTTGGCATCATTTGATAACCAATCCTGTCCTGGAACAGCAATAGGAATATTCGCATACATTGCGCTTGAATATACAAGAGCACGTTGCATTCCCCCGGCTAACGTTGTAGGAATACTGGTACGTAATTTAGCACCGGCATCATAAGCAGGTATATTAGCAATTTCTACTATTTTTTTTGTTGTATGAGCAAAGACATATAGATAATGCATACCTCCCAACACAACTTCATTCTGTGTTGCCACATTTGAAGTAGGATTAAAGATCATATCACGACCATTTTCACCAACTAACCAGGAATTTTCACCAAATAACATGTTTAAACGTTCACCTGTTTCAAGATTGATTGCGTAACCAGGGAACCAACCCATACCTGTTTCATTGATGTAGTTAGAATTATATAATGGATCACTGCTTACAACACCAGCTTTCCCATCAACATTGACTGAAGCAGCAGCACGAACATCAAAACGCTCAATTCCACCTTCAGCTAAAGTCAAGTCACTACACATTTCCACTACAGGGCAACGGGTCCATTTAGTTTTATCAGATGTAAAAACAATATCTACACTGGCAACGTCAGCAAAAAGTGAAGACACCTTCGAAATGTTTCTGTTTGCAGGTCCATACCGGGAATCCTGTTCGCTTGAAGCAGCCATCAGATAGGGTGCCCATGTACCACTTATAACTTTTTCATAGTTAGAATTAGGATCATAAGGCTTGTCAGGGCTGAAGTCATTGTTAGAGGGATCTACCAGGTCAGTAACAACACCTGATCTGATCCAGTTAAATGGACCACCTCCGTCGATATCAGGAACACTGGTCAGCCAGGTTCTGGAACTATCGGCAAATGTCATACTTGAGGATAACAATCCATTGTTCTCAACCTGTATCTCAAAAATGTCAGCAGGAGTAGAGGGAGGTTGAACAACAGTAACACCTACTAAATAAGGACCAGGATTAAGAGGTTCAAATATTGTAATTGCAAGACCAATTTCAGGGAATATTTGTTCATTCTTGTAAGAAATAGTAGTATCGGAATAGTACACCTTATTATTGCTCTGATCAATCAAACGCCAGTGAGCAGTA
>JBAXYX010000100.1:0-8919 GCA_041670625.1 Lentimicrobiaceae bacterium
TAAATGGATCACATCTTCCAGTTCCACCAGGTTAACCCTGTCAATACGATTAGTGGTTTGCTGATACCATATTTCGACATACAGGTTGTTGAGTGAATACAGTTTAATCACGTAATAAATGTAGATGCGGTCGAGCAATTCCTGACCGTTTGAAAGAACCATAGTTACTTTCTTTTCGATAGGAAGCTGTAAAAACTCTTCAGGGTTCATGTCAATCCGTTTGATATAAAGAGCGGGCAATTTCAAGTTCATACTTCTCTTTCAGATACAATAAGTGTTCCACTGTAGCTTTAGGGTCATAAATGCGTACCATTTCAACAATCCCATCCTGGTTATAGATGCCTGCCTGAGCTGCATCATACACCTTATGTTCGCTATTAATCCTGATGGATGAGGTAATGGATTCAAATATTGGCCATGTAACATATTCCTTAACCGTAAAATAATAGGTATCCTTTAATTGAGAATCCTTGTAAATGGATGGGTGTATTTGCTTAATCACCATGTACTTGCGGATATTAATCAGGCTGCTGTACTCTTTTACAGAACGGGCAGGTAAAAAATGGATACCTCTGAGTTTATACTCTTCAATCAGAGGGGGCAGCGCAGCGTAATCATCCATATAGATGCGAATGCAGGTAACAAGGGCATTCTGTAAATCCAAACGTCCCATAACGGCATTAAAGTGTGCTTTAAAATCTTTTTTAATGGTTGCATTCATGCGAATAAAATCATCCATTTGTTCAAAGGATATTTCCTTCGTAAGAGCGAAAATTGATCTTGGCTTTTTCTCTTCTTCTTTTAGGGGGATATGGAAATGATCATAAAAGCCTGCTAAGGGATCCAGTTCTTCAAGGATTAATTCACTGAATTTATACTCGGAAGCGAACAGACTTAATGTTTCTTTTTTAATTATGAACCCGAATGATTCAATGGTCGTTGTTTCTGCCATGTTACATTGATCGTTTAGCATGCCTGTTTTGTGGATAGATTTATGGAATAAACAATTTTGTGTATAGAAAGTTAGTTATTTGAAAAAGCAGGTGTTATTTATGAACAGATAAAAGTTGAAATAAAAAGGCCCGGAGGATATGCTTATTCGTTTTTAGTGCTATCTTTGAAAATCAGCAACCAATGAACAGGATGAATTTTAAATCACATATACCCAACACTATTACGCTGCTTAATTTATTGAGTGGCTCCTTATCGGTTATACTTCTCTTGAAGGGATTTGTTATTGAAGCCGCTTTTCTGGTAGGCCTTGCAGCGGTGTTTGATTTTCTTGACGGTTTATCAGCACGCTTGTTTAATGCCAAATCACCGATAGGGAAGGAGCTTGATTCATTAGCCGATGTTATTTCATTCGGATTGGTACCTTCGCTTTTTTTATATTACCTGATGAGCCAAAATCCTATGGTAATAAATGGTACCGGGCTTATCGTGTACACCCCGTACCTGGCTCTGTTAATAGCTGCTTATTCAGGGCTCCGTTTGGCAAAATTTAACCTTGATACCCGGCAATATAACACGTTCCTGGGGTTGCCCGTGCCTGCAAACGCCATGTTTATTGTCCCTCTTGCCATTATTGCATCGTTGGATACTGGGGGAAGTTCTATCGTTTCAACGGTAGTCGGTAATTTCTGGTTTCAGTTGGCCGTGATCCCGGTTTCCTGTTTCCTGTTGGTTTCTGAGATTCCTATGTTTGCTTTGAAGTTTACAAAAGGCTTCGGATTAAAGGGAAATATGATCAGGTACTCGTTCCTGCTGATTTCTCTCCTGATGATCTTGCTGTTAGGGTGGGCAGGCATCTCTCTATCGATAGTAGTTTACATCCTTATGTCGGTAGTTTTTGAAGACAAATGATTTATTTAGGCCATTTTGTTTTGTTTCGCCTGAAATAATTATATTTTTGTGGATTCTCCATAATACAAAACTTTAAACGACTGGCTTCCCTGATGAAATTGCTTAAAAGAGCTTTACTTATTATTGTTTTATTAGTCGGTTTCTTACCTTCAGAGTACCGTATTGCAAGTGCCAACTTAGGTAAAATTGAAATATTAACGGATTCCGAATCCCACCAACTGACTGAAATACTTGCGGGTGACATTGTAGAAAGGCTCGATTCATTGATGGATAAGTTTTCATTGCAGTATCGTTTTAGTGGTAACATTTTAGTGGCCATGGGTGGGCAGGAGGTTTATTCACGTGCGGTTGGATATGCTGACCCCCTGAAAAAAGAGCCGCTTAAAACAGATGATGTCTTTCAACTGGCTTCCGTGAGTAAACAGTTCACAGCAGCAGCCATCATGTTGTTAAAGTCGGACGGGCGACTTGATTTTAATGATCCTCTGGTAAAGTATCTTCCTGAATTACCCTATACGAACATCACCCTTGATCATTTGCTGCATCATGTTTCAGGCATGCCTAACTATATGTATTTAATTGATAAATACTGGAAAGCTCCGTATGCCCCTGATAATGAAGATGTGGTTGATTTAATGGCACAATATAAGCTCCCCTTGTTCTTTGCTCCCGGCACTCGTTATAATTATTCAAATACCGGGTATGTAATGTTGGCTACCGTGGTTGAAAGAATAACCGGATTATCCTTAAATGATTTCCTGCAAAGGCGCCTCTTTAAACCTTTAGGAATGAAAAATACGTACGTTTATTCGTTTGCCGATTCGTGCTGTCCACGACAACAAATTGACGGATTCAGAGCGTTACGAAGCGGTTATGTTCGCATTAAATGCTCTGATCACGACGGGCCTGTCGGTGATAAAGGTATTTGCTCAACTGTAGAGGATTTGCTGAAATGGGACCAGGCGCTATATAAAGGTTCACCAATTAATCAGAGCCTGTTGGATTATGCATTCACTCCTTATACTACCACCACGGGCAGATTAGTACCTTACGGGTTAGGGTTCAGAATTCGTGAAGCTAAGGATTCAAAAGTAGTTTATCATAATGGTATATGGGAAGGCTCACGAATTAACTTCCATAGGTTTATTGAAACGGGCAATACCATCATAGTGCTTAACAATACCAGTACAAGGGCTAACCATGAGTTGGTAAACCGTATTGAAAATATACTCAGTCAGGGTAAGGATATTAATATAACGGCTAAAATTACCCGGTTGGTTATAGATGAAGGAATAGATCAGGCTCTTGATTATTATTATGAAACTCAGGAAACAGAGCCTTTTGTTCATGCTGATATCCGAAAACTTATGCAGGCTGCCGAGTACATGCATAGCATAGGACAGGACAACAAAGGAGAAGAAATCAGGGAGTTATGCCGTTGTATGGTCAGCAAGTAAAAATTCTGCCGGTTTATCTTCTTAATTCAAAGTTTTTACCAAGATACACATCCCTGACGCGTTCATCGGCGGCAAGCTCTTCAGCAGAACCTGAAGTTAACACGGAACCTTCAAACAGCAAATAAGCCCGGTCAGTAATGTTGAGTGTTTCATGAACATTATGGTCGGTAATCAGGATTCCAATGTTTTTATCTTTCAATTTTGAAACAATATGCTGAATGTCCTCAACGGCAATTGGATCAATACCTGCAAATGGTTCATCAAGCAGGATAAATTTAGGATCAACTGCCAATGCTCTTGCTATTTCAGTCCTTCGGCGTTCGCCACCTGACAACTGAATACCCTTGCTCTTGCGTACATTGCCCAGACCGAATTCCTCAATCAGGCTTTCCAACCGGTCATGTTGGTCTTTTTTTGACAACTTGGTAAATTCAAGGATAGCTTTTATATTGTCCTCCACACTCAATTGCCTGAACACGGATGCTTCCTGAGCCAGGTATCCGATGCCCAGTTGAGCGCGACGGTACATAGGCATCTCAGTGATTTCGGTATCTTCAAGGAATACATGCCCTGAAAGCGGTTTTATCAAACCGACAATCATATAGAAAGAGGTAGTTTTACCGGCACCGTTAGGACCGAGCAAACCAACAATTTCGCCTTGCTCAACCTGCACTGAAACATTGTTAACAACAGTTCGCTGGTGATATTTTTTAACTAAGTTTTCAGTTCTGAGTATCATGCACCTATGGGTTAAATGAATTGGAATATTTTGTAAACCGTTGGTTTAATTAAATAATGCCTTCTTTCAGAATATCATGAATGTGAATAACACCCACATAATTACCCTCTTTCATAACGAGCATTTGGGTAATATTATTTTTGCGCATCACATCAAGTGCATCAGCTACCAGAATATCAGCATTAATGGTTAAAGGATTGTGAGTCATTATATCACCGGCTTTGAGAGACTGGAAAGGCACATCACGGTGCAGCATACGCCTGATATCACCATCCGTGATAATTCCGGCAAGGGTAGTACCATCAAGTACGGCAGTAGCACCCAGGCGTTTTGACGATATTTCAAGAATCACGGAGCGCATATCATCCCCAACCTGTACTTCAGGTTTTTCATTGTTTTTATATAATTCCGAAACTTTCAGGTACAAGCGCTTACCCAATGCTCCACCCGGGTGATAACGTGCGAAGTCTTCTCTTGAAAAGCCACGGCATTCCAGTAAGGCAACGGCTAAAGCATCACCTAATACCAATTGTGCAGTGGTACTTGCAGTGGGTGCCAGGTTATTGGGGCATGCTTCACGGCGAACGGTAGCGTTGAGAAAGAGATCAGCATTACGGACCAGAAATGAATCAGCATTGCCGGCGAGAGCTATTATCTTGTTACCCATTGTTTTAATGAGAGGTACCAGCACTTTTATTTCAGGGGTATCTCCACTTTTTGATAAACAAATGACTACATCATCACCCCTGATCATTCCAAGATCACCATGTATGGCATCGGCAGCATGCATAAAAATAGCCGGAGTGCCTGTACTGTTCATTGTACTGACCAACTTGGCTGCTATATTGGCGCTTTTACCTATACCCGTTACAATAACCCTGCCTTTTGAACTAAGAATTAATTGAACACTCTGCTCGAAATCTTCGGTCAGGTATTCACTTAATTGTCCTATTGCCAATGCTTCTTCCCGGATAGTCCGGATGGCAATAGTGCGCACTTCTTCTGATGTTTTCAAATTTACTCTTGATTATAAACCGTGCAAAGATACAATTATAACAGCTTATTCTGTTTCGTAGGCTGCTGAATAGCTGTTTCAAAAAAAGTAAGCGAACGATTTGAAAATTAGTTGTGTATTAAATGGAAAAAAATTAGAAATTTGCACTCCTTTGACTGAAATGAGATAGTATAGTTATGCCGGGAAACATTTCTAGCTATATTAGCAACTATCTTTACTAATAAAGTCAGGATATTTATGGAATAAAATGGCATTGCCTTTTGTGGGGCAGGCATTTTTATTGTTTGATGGTGAAGATTTGTATGAGTTTATTTGGGTTTAAGTTTTTTTTGTGAAAATTTATGCTTCAAATGATACAAAAGATTGATTATTGTGGTAAGAAATGATTAAATTTGTTAAAGAAGAATTATTCTGTTAGTTATCTCTCAATAAGTCTATCAGATACGAGATAAAAAAAACTACCAATGACTAAGAAAGTGGGAAATACGTCTTTAAATGAATTATTGAAAAAAATATTTGGCTTTGACTCTTTCAAAGGGAATCAGGAAGCCATCATCCAAAGCTTGTTAGACGGGCATGATACTTTTGTTATTATGCCAACCGGCGGAGGGAAATCAATGTGTTATCAATTACCTGCATTAATAAGTGAAGGAACGGCTATTATTGTCTCTCCACTGATTGCCCTGATGAAAAACCAGGTAGATGCTATACGAAATTTCGGGGCTGAAAAGGGAATTGCTCATGTGCTTAATTCATCATTGGCAAAAGCTGAAATTGCTGAAGTGAAGAAAGACCTGGTGAGTGGTAAAACCAAGTTGTTGTATGTGGCTCCTGAATCACTGACTAAGGATGAAAATGTTGAGTTCTTCAAAGATATCAATATCTCTTTTTTCGCCATTGATGAGGCTCATTGTATTTCAGAATGGGGTCATGATTTCAGGCCTGAGTATCGGCGGCTGAGGCCTATTATTGAAGCAATCGGTAAACAGGTCCCGATCATCGCACTTACGGCTACTGCCACTCCTAAGGTACAGCAAGATATTCAGAAGAACCTGAATATGATGGATGCTAAGCTCTTTATCTCCTCATTTAACCGTCCTAATCTATACTATGAGGTACGACCGAAAGGAGAAGATGTAATAAAAGACATCATCAAATATATCAAATCACAAGCCGGTAAATCAGGGATCGTCTATTGCCTTAGCCGCAAAAAGGTTGAAGAACTGGCCGAAACTTTGCAGGTTAACGGTATCAAAGCACTCCCTTATCATGCAGGGCTTGATACACAAACCAGGGTTACTAATCAGGATAAATTCCTGATGGAAGAAATTGATGTGATTGTGGCTACTATTGCTTTTGGTATGGGGATTGACAAACCGGATGTACGATATGTTATTCATCATGACATTCCCAAGAGCCTTGAAGGTTACTACCAGGAAACCGGTCGGGCAGGTCGTGATGATGGTGAAGGTAACTGTATTGCTTTTTATAGTTATGATGATATTCAAAAACTTGAAAAGTTCAATAAGAATAAACAGGTGGCTGAACAGGAAATAGCGAGTCAGTTGCTGCAGGAAACGGTTGCCTATGCTGAGTCATCCGTATGCCGCAGAAAACAGTTACTTCATTATTTTGGGGAGGTTTATCCTCAAGATAATTGTGGTAGTTGTGATAATTGCACCCATCCTAAAACAAAGTTCGAAGGTATGGAATCGGTAGAGCTTGTGCTTGAAACGGTGCTGGCTGTTAAGCAATTGTTCAAAGCTAAGCATATTATCGGGGTTATTATTGGCAAGCTTTCGGCTAATAACAAGTCCTTTAAACATAATCAACTGGAAGTGTTTGGCAAAGGCACTGAAAATGATGAAAAATATTGGAATGCCGTTATCAGGCAGATGTTAATTGAACGTTTGTTAGTTAAGGACATTGAGAACTATGGCTTGCTGAAGATTACACCTGAAGGAACAAAATTCCTCAAGAAGCCTCATTCGATCATGCTAACCCGTGATCATGATTATGAAAATGTGGAGGAAGAGGATTTCTTTGCCGGTGGAGGTGTAAAAACCAGTACAGCCGATAAAGTGTTGTTTACCCTGTTAAAAGATTTACGTAAAGAAATTTCCCGTAAGGAGAACCTCCCTCCATTTGTTATTTTTCAGGATCCTTCCTTAGAAGATATGGCTATTCAATACCCTATTACTATTGAAGAACTGAAGCAAATAACAGGGGTTGGATCAGGCAAAGCCCTGAAGTACGGTGCTCCTTTCCTTGAACTCATTAAGAGTTATGTGGAGGAAAATGAAATCATTCGCCCTATGGATATGGTGGTTAAATCTGTGGTCAACAAGTCGGGTTTGAAGGTTTATATTATTCAAAATATTGACCGTAAGCTTTCACTTGAAGATATCGCTTTTGCTAAAAACATGACTATCAGTGAGCTGCTGACTGAGGTTGAACGAATTGTATCATCAGGTACCAAGCTCGATCTTAATTATTATGTGAATGAATATGTTGATCCATATCATCAGGAAGAAATTTATGACTATTTTCGTGAGGCTGAAAGTGATTCTATTACGGATGCTCTTGAAGAATTAGGTGAAGATGAGTATAATGAGGAGGAAATTCGACTGATGCGTATCAAGTTTATGTCTGATCTGGGTAATTAATAGTTCAACTAATCAGTACCATAAAATTTAATAAATAACATTAACCATAAAATCATGCAAGAAGAAGATTCTTTAAATCCTGTTTCATCAGTACCCACTGAACCGTCTTTACCATCAGAACCATCCGTGCCGTCAGCGTTTACCGAACCAGGCATACCTTCAGAGGCAACAGAACTTACGAAACCGACTGAAAAGCCTAAAAGGAATTTTAACCCGGTACTTACCATTACCAACATCGTACTACTTGCCGGACTCATTGTGTTGTATTTTATTGTTCTGAAACCGAATAATAACCTTCCGGGGATAGCAATGCAAAAAGCTTCCGGTAGTTCCGTAACTATTGCTTATGTGAATAGCGACAGTGTTTTGGCAAACTACACGCTGGTAAAGTCAATGCGTGAAGAATTAGAGAAAAATACTAAACGATTAGAAACGGAATTAAAGAACAAACAGGCATCTTTTGAAAAGGATGCAGCTTATTTTCAGGAACAGGTAAATAGAAAGAGCATTTCTGAAGCTTCAGCCCAGGAAATATATGGTAAACTTATGGCTGAGCAGCAAAAGCTTTATGAACTAAGAGATCAGTATAGCACTCAAATCTCGCAAAAGGAATTTGATATGAACCAACTTCTTCTTGACAGCCTTGATAATTTCCTAAAGCGTTATAATAAAAAAATGAACTTTGATTATATCTTCTCTTACAATAAGGGAGGTAGTATCTTAACGGCCAATGATTCACTTGATATTACAAAGGAGGTGATCAACCTGTTGAACTCTGAATACAAAGAGAAAAACAAATAGGAATTCATGGTAAAGAACATAGCCCGGTTGGTTGTTATCGCTTGCTTGCTCTTGGTATCGGTATGTGCTTGCAGGCAGGATAACTCCCAATCGTTAAGTAATGACCAGATTATTGATCGTGAAGTCATGATTCATATGATGGCAGATATGGAAATTACGGAAGCAGGACTTAAAACCATGCAGGCAAGCATGCCTTATGATAGTGTTAAGATGATAGCAGACAGTGTTTATGATTCACTCTGCCTATATTATAAAACGACTCCTGAATTGTTTAAAGAAAACCTGAGGTATTACCAACAGGATATGGAGGAATATCAGAAAATGCTTGATGATAAGATTACCCTTCTTACCATGAAGAAGGACAGCCTTAATCTGATA
>JBAXYX010000101.1:0-8896 GCA_041670625.1 Lentimicrobiaceae bacterium
ACCTCCTCATCAAGTGATTGTGCTCCAAGTTCAATAGTGCTTACATGGTATGTTTTTAATAGTTCAAGTATATCAGCATCAATATAATCAGGACGAGTGCTAAGGCGTATTCCATGAATTCTGCCCTCTTTTAAAAAGTCATCAGCTATTTTTAAATATTTAACCTGAAGCGTTTTGGTAATTCCAGTGAAAGTACCCCCAAAAAAGCCCACTTCAATATGTACATCATCCGATGGGAATGTATCAAGATGTGCTAAAATAGTTGATTTCACTTCATCAGGTTCCGGTTGTTTAACACACCCTGAAATGCTGTACTGATTGCAAAATATGCACTGATTAGGGCAAGCAAGCATTGGAACAAAAACCGGTATTGTGAAGTGTTTCATCTTGCAAAGATAGCTATTAGGTTTTTTCATTAATTTCGCAGTCTCTAAAAACCGATTCAATATGTTACGTACACATACCTGTGGGGAATTAAAAATTGAAAATATAAACCAGGTGGTCACCCTCTGCGGGTGGGTGCAACGCTCACGCGACCTTGGCGGAATGACCTTTATTGATTTGCGCGACCGTTACGGACTTACTCAATTAGTGTTTAACATGGAAAGCAACGCTTCCCTGCGTGAACAGGCTCGTACCTTAGGGCGTGAGTATGTAATTGCCGCATCAGGCAAAGTAGCCGAACGAAGCAATAAAAATCCAAAGATGCCAACCGGTGACATCGAAATCATCGTTGATCATATTGAGGTACTCAATGTTTCCAAAACTCCGCCTTTTACCATTGAAGATAATACAGATGGTGGTGACGAGTTGCGTATGAAATACCGTTACCTCGACCTCCGCCGTCCGGCAGTACGTGAAAACCTGCTGCTCCGTCACCGTATAGGAATCGCTACGCGTAATTATATGAACAATGAAGGTTTCATCGAAATAGAAACTCCTTACATGATCAGGTCAACCCCTGAGGGTGCCCGCGACTTTGTGGTTCCTTCAAGGATGAACGCCGGACAGTTCTATGCATTACCTCAATCACCACAGACTTTCAAGCAACTGCTGATGGTTTCAGGTTTCGACAAATACTTCCAGATAGTGAAGTGCTTTCGTGATGAAGACCTGCGTGCTGACCGTCAACCTGAGTTTACACAGATTGACTGTGAAATGTCGTTTATCACCCAGGAAGATATTCTTAACACTTTTGAAGGATTGGTTAAGTATCTCTTTAAAACCATCAAGAATGTTAATATTGATAAGCTGCCTCGCATGACGTGGGCTGATGCAATGAAATATTACGGCAGTGACAAACCTGACCTGCGCTTTGGAATGAAGTTCATTGAATTGGGTAACCTGGCAAAGGGTCATGACTTTAAGGTGTTTGATGAAGCTGAACTGGTTGTTGGTATCAACGCCACTGGTTGTGCACATTACACCCGTAAACAACTGGATGCACTTACCGATTTCGTAAAACGTCCACAGGTTGGTGCTTCTGGATTAATATACCTCCGATACAACGAGGACGGCACTTTAAAATCATCTGTTGACAAGTTCTTTAGTGAAGATGATTTGAAGAAGTGGGCCCATGCATTTGATGCTAAACCGGGCGACCTCCTACTGATTATAGCCGGTAAAGCCAACAAAGCACGCAAAGCGCTTTCAGAACTTCGCCTTGAAATGGGTAACCAACTAGGATTGCGTAATCCGCAGGTATTTGCACCCATGTGGGTTGTTGACTTTCCATTGCTGGAGTGGGATGATGAAACCAACCGGTTCTATGCCATGCATCACCCCTTCACCGCTCCAAAGCCTGAAGATATAGCACTACTTGACACCGATCCGGGCAAGGTACGTGCCAATGCTTATGATATTGTAATCAATGGTGTAGAAGTAGGCGGTGGATCTATCAGAATCCATAACAGGGATTTGCAGAATAGAATGTTCTCAACCTTGGGCTTCACGGATGAAGATGCACAGGAACAATTCGGATTCCTGATGAATGCCTTTGAATATGGGGCACCTCCTCACGGTGGTATTGCATTCGGTTTTGACCGTTTATGCTCACTCTTTGGTGGTTCCGACAGTATCCGTGATTATATAGCATTCCCGAAGAACAACTCAGGAAGAGATGTCATGGCTGATTCACCGGCTCCTATAAAACAGGAACAGTTGGATGAATTAAAGCTGGTGATCAATATTCCTCCTGCATCAAAATAAACTGATTATGAAGCCTGTTAAGACACTCTTGCCTTTTTCAAGATGGTTGTTGCGTGCTGCTTTGCTCACTTGGTTGATTCTGCAAAATGCATCTACTATTCAAAGCCTGGATTTTAAAAGTCAGTCTTTTTTCCTGGCTTTAGCTTTTATTCTGTTCGGTCTGTTGCTTTTTGCCGGCGGCTTTTCAAGTAAACCATCCTTAACAGTCATTTCAGCTATCTTCCTATCGTTGTTATTCATCTATCAGCTCTACCTGAATTTCGTACCATGGGTAACTCAGCCTCAGGTACTATTAGTAATTCTTTTATCTGTGTGCATTTATTTTATGTCATCGGCCAATAAATAAAGAGCCAATATTTGAATAGTGAACTATCAGTAACCAGGTAAATAAGCACTTATGAAATCAACCTTCAAGTATTTTGATGTAATCATGGCTCTTTTTGTAGCTGTGCTGCTTATCTCCAACCTGGCCTCTACCAAAATCCTCACCCTGTGGATATTTACTTTTGATGGCGGAACTTTACTCTTCCCGCTTAGTTACATTTTTGGGGATATCCTTACTGAAGTTTACGGCTATCAAAGAGCGCGTAAGGTAATATGGACAGGCTTCGGAGCAGCACTGCTTATGTCGTTGGTATTATGGGTGGTACAGTTACTACCTCCCGCACCTGATTGGCCAAATCAGGAAGCTTATGAGTCACTTCTGGGTTTTGTACCTCGCATAGTATTGGCGAGCCTGGTTGCATATTTTGCCGGTGCCTTTTCAAATGCCTTTATCTTGTCGAAATTAAAGATCCGCACTAAAGGTAAATTTCTTTGGGTACGTACCATCGGCTCAACCATTATAGGGGAAGGTATTGATACCGCTATTTTTTGTTGTGTGGCTTTCTACGGGCTTTATCCTACCGAAGTGCTCCTGGCTATCATCATTTCAAATTACTTCTTTAAAACAGGCGTAGAGGTCATTTTTACTCCTGTCACCTATAAAATTGTTCACTTCCTCAAGAAGCATGAGCAGGTTGATGTTTATGACCGTGGCATCAGCTATAATCCATTCAGGTACTTTACCTGATAAGCGGTATTCAGCAATCAGTCTTCAATTTCCTCGGAGAATACCGTAACAGAAACCCTGTTCACCTTACCACCCAGAGGCGGATTAAGTTTTGCTACCGTTACTTCAATATTTGTGATCATAGGAAACCGTTTCTGAATAGCTTGTATAATCCGGTGAGCTACGTTTTCAAGCAGGTTACTGCGTATTTCCATTTCATTTTTAACGGTTTCATATACTGTCATATAATTAACAGTATGATGAATGTTATCACTTGCTTCTGCCTGTCCGGTATCGCAGGTTAATAGTAAATCGACCAGAAAACGGGTTCCTATAATGCTCTCTTCGGCAAAACAACCGTGATAAGCAAAGAAATCCATTCCTTCAATCTTGATGACTCCCATACTGCATATTTTTTACAAAGATACGAATCAGAATCTGATGATTCATGACAGGAAAATACTTTTGATTATACTCATTCTAATTAAAACATAACTCTATTGGGTTACTGTATAAATTGTATTTTTTTTACCGGGAAATAATTTATAACTTTGCCAACTCACAAATGGTCTCGTGGCCGAGTGGCTAGGCAGAGGTCTGCAAAACCTTCCACAGCGGTTCGAATCCGCTCGAGACCTCAGAAATAAAACAAAACCGCCTAAGGAAACTCAGGCGGTTTTGTTTTATTCTTCTTCTTATTATAAAGTATATCAAGAGGATCAAAGGCTTCCGGCTCTGACTAATACTTATTTAATCATTATGAATTTGCTATTGGGAGTTTGGCAGAATGCACACTTTGCATCCATTGCATTAGCATCATAGGTGTTTCCGCAAACAGGGCAAATTGCATAAGCAGAAGCAAACGTGTCCTGTGTTTTTGAATTTAAAGCATCCATCGCATCAGCATAGAATTTTTGGTGCTTCTTTTCAGTGTCGACTGCCCAATTGAAAGATTGTTCAGCTTTAGAAATCTTTTCAGCTTTTGCATCAGTCAGGAACTGTGGATACATGGTAGTAACCTCGTAAGTTTCACCATCAATAGCAGCCTTTAGATTTTTCAACGTAGAATCTACCGTAAATTCCGGCTTTATTGCGTCAACCTTTTGTCCTAAACTCTCTAAAACTTTCAAGTGATTGGCAGCATGAATGCTTTCGGACTTTGAGGTAGCTTCAAAGAGCTTAGCAATTGCATGATGGCCTTCCTCCATGGCCTTTTGTGAAAATGCCGCATACTTGGCACTGGCAGTGGATTCTCCTGCATAACCCGCTTTCAGGTTTGCAATAGTCTTTACAGGATTAGTTTTCTGACAACCTGTAAAAGCAAAGATTGCCAATACGACAACAAATAGAATTCTTTTCATACGTTTGTTATTTTGGGTTTGTTTAAAGTGGCATCATGTATTGGTATACCAGTACTCCACCATAGAAGCCTGTTATACTTACAGCTATTGCTGAAATGCAATACAATGCAAAAACAATCCATTGCAGAGTTTTGTTTTCATTCTTCCGTATTTTTAGGTATATGCTCAAAGCAGCATTCACCAATACGGAATAGAATGTAATGGAAGCAAATAATTCATGAACCTCTTTGACTTCATCAGCGGCACCTGACATATCACTGGTAAAAAACTCTCCGGTTAAATAGGCTGCAAGCGCCGCCAGAGCACTCATGACTAATATATAAAAGGCGGCGACAGAAAAACAAGTCTCTTTTTTATAAATGAGAGCTAATACTGCTGCTAAAAAACCAAGCATTAAAAGTGCAATCGGGAAATGCACTAACATGGGATGTAAATGTGTTGTTGTGAACATAGCTATAATTTTTACTAACAAATATAGTATAAAATTAGCCAGTTACCTAATTTTTACAGGCTGATAAACAACTATTTACACTAAATATTTCAGAGATTATCAGAAGGTATAGCCTAGCAGAAAATAATTCCTGATTGTTGGTGTGTTTATATTGATACTATTAATCATTCCATTGCCTGCTTCATATTTGAGTTCAGCAGAGAAATGATGAAACTCCACTCCCAGGCCGAGAACATAACCCAACTCAAAGGTTCTTAAGTCATTGAATGCATCCAACTCTTTAACTCTTTCCGTATCATAGAATTTGGATACAACGGTAAGAGCGTTTGTTACACAAATGGCCTTACCAATGGAGATACCGGCATTTGCATAAACGTTGAAATTACCAATCGGATACTTATACTGTAACATATTATGCATCTTCAGGTATGTGAAGTTGAGTGTGGTGTAATACTTCTTATAATTATTCTCATTTTCGTATTTCTCAAAACTTCCGTTCATTTGAAAGGCGGTATAAAGGAACTCATTATTTATACCCCACTTGCCACCCAATCTGGGAAATACTAGATCAATGGAAGCACCGGCTGAAAAGTTGGTTGAACGCTTTAATCCGCCATAAAGCAGGTAATCATATTGCCCCAGATTACTATAATTTTTTACTACGTTAATGTTTAAGTCTGTTTGAGTCATTCCTGCCAATATCCCCAATTCAGCATGTATTTTTTCGGACTCCTTATGGAATTCAGGTAGAAGTCCCATCCAGTCATAATAGGAAAGAAACAATTTTTCTAAGCTTCTTTTGGTATACCTGGTCCTGTTAATATCAGGTACCATGGCCCGGCAATCCTGAAAATAGACTGTTAATTGTCCGATATAGGTTTTATTTTCAATGATTAGATTCTTTTTACCCGTGTCCTTAATGTATCTTTTGTGGATTAATAATTCAAACGTCGAGTCAAGCTGATAATAAAACTGCTCTTTACCCTGAAAATCTTTATAAGAATAAAGGCCTTTTTCTCCCTTTACTATAGTTTGCAAAAATGTAGTGACCACTTCAATATTGAGATCCGCATAGGGCGTAAGTTCATTCACTTGATCAGAAGTCACTTCCACTTCAACGGTTGCACTCTGGTATAGTTCATCAGCCACCCTGAACCCTTTAATTTCCATTGGCGTATAAGCATACCGGGTTTCTGATGATTCTCCCTTAAAGAATATTTTATCAGGATTGGATAGCCAGTTACGATAATCAATACTGCCTTTCAGCGTATCACCATCCGGTTTGATAACATAACCGGGCATGAAGTTTTCCTGGCTATATGCAACCTGAAAGACACAAATCATCCATAAGGTTAAGGCTGTCTGAATCATGAAGTTTTTAAATTTCATACCCTTGGTTTTAAATAATTCTGTTGTCAGCAGACTTATAATGTTAAAAAAGTATTTTGAGCATAAAGACTCCTAATGCCAAATAAAATCAATAAAATCCGGAACAATCGTTTCATTATTAGTAAAACTTAAAGATAAGCCAGATTCAATACTTCGGGTTTAAATTGCTTATAAATGACAAAGATAATAAGGAAATAATACAAACGACAGACCCTTATATTTAATTAAGTTATGATCTATCCGTAATACAGAAATATACTAATACACTTGAATATTCTGATTCAAACGGTAAAAAAGGGGAATTAACAATCCATAAATTCAGTGAGTTGATTTGAGCATATTAACCATTAAACTGAAGGGTTATGATGTCGGAGTTATCAAGTGGAGTGTATAAAGTTGAGCATATTAACAGTGAATCCGAAGACTGGTCTCCTCCCCTTTCAAGGGTTTCAGAAAGTCTTTTCTTTCCGGTAAACCATCCCTTGTGCACAGGCAACCAGATCACCTTCGGAATTAGTGATGTTGATGGTATAGGTTGCCAGCTTAATACTTTGGGAGGTTTCAAAAGCCTCGGCAAATAATGTTCCTTTACCGGCAGCTTTTACAAATGAAATATTCACATTTACCGCAACGGCAACTTTACCTTGTGAATTTGCAGCGGCTGCAAGGGTTAAGTCAGCCAAAGAAAAAATGGCGCCACCTTGAGCAATATCCACTGCATTCATGTGTTCATCATGCAATTCCATTTTCGCTTTAGCTTTACCATTGCCTGCTTCCAGCAATTGAATACCCAACATTTCAGCAAAACGGTCTTTCATCAGGAACTCCTTTACATCCATAGCTTTCAAATTATTAAAGTAACCGATTCCTATCTACTCTTTTGATTCTTACCCTTTACCTTAAAATTTACTCTCAGAGCTTCTGCAGTAGTGCCATATCTGTCGTATTGTTGCCATATCTGTCGTATTAATGAATAGATCATTAAGCAACTTTTGCTTTAGCTTTTTTTCTTCGGGTAACCATAAAAACAACCATTAGTATTGCTGAAATCACAGCAGTAAGAGTACCAAAATAGAACGGGACACTTGAATTCACACGGTCATATAATAATCCGGCAATTAAACTGGCAGGCAACAGGGTAACGCCCAGTAACGCATTGTAAATCCCCAAGCCTGTGCCCTTTTTATTCGTATCGATAATGTCAGAAATAAATGCTTTCTGTATCCCGTCAGTACAAGCAGAATATAGTCCGTAAAGTGCGAAGAGCCCCACAATCATCGCAATACTATGAGTACTTCCGAAGCCGAAATATACTACTGCATAAACCAGGAAGCCGACCACCAAAACCCCCTGCTTTCCTACCTTGTCGGCTAAGGTGCCAATAGGTATAGCAATCAGCACTGAAACGATACTGGTAACCAGGTAAACAAGCGGTATAAAAGCAACCTTCACCCCTACTTCATTAGCTTTTACCATCAATAAAGCATCAGTTGAATTACCCAGGGTAAAAATGAATATGATACCCAGAAAGAAATAAAAGTCTTTGGAGAAATCTCTCAGGTGAAAGGTGGTCAGCAAGTCTTCTTTCTTTTTCTTCGCTTCCCTGATACCAAAGATAATTACCAAAATAGCCAATATTGAAGGTATCCCTGCCAGCAAAAATATAATCCTGTAATTACCGGGGAAAAAATACAGCAGTGCAAAAGCAGCCAGTGGCCCGACAATAGCACCGCTGTTATCCATTACTTTTTGCAGTCCGAAGCTTCTACCGGTCTCCCCATTGGTAACTGAGCCTGCAATCAGGCTGTCTCTTGGAGCAGTCCTGATACCCTTGCCCACCCTCTCAATGAAACGCAGGTATAGCACTTGCATCGGTGTTACTACAAAAGTATATAACGGAATAATAAGCGATGAAAGGCCATAACCTAACAACAAGAAGGGCTTGTTTTTACCGATTTTATCACTCCAGAAACCCGAAAGAGCCTTAATCAATGAAGCAGTACTCTCAGCTATTCCTTCTATAAGTGATAAACTGGTCTTTGAAGCACCAATTGACAATAAAAACATGGGCATTACCGAATACACCATCTTTACAGAAGTATCTGTAAGGAAGCTGGTAATGCCGGTAAACATAATATTCCTGCTGAATCCGAAGAATTTTTTCTCCTTCTTTTCTAACACTCTTTCAGCTTCTGAATCTTGCCGCATCATCTTCTTGTCTCTAAAACTCATCAAAGGTAGTCAGAGTTTAATAATGTAAGGATACCATTACCGGGGAATATTATTATATATCAGACAGTGTAATGCATATAGTTAATCACTACTGTCCGACAAAAATAGCAACATATACGGATAATCAAAATAAAAAAGGGAGCCATCAAATAAATTGACAACTCCCTCAAAACAGTAAATTTGTTTTTGAGAAGCAAATAATAC
>JBAXYX010000102.1:0-8742 GCA_041670625.1 Lentimicrobiaceae bacterium
ACAACCTGCTTTCAATCCCATTGGGGTTTTCTCTTTTCAAGGAAGGCTTTCATCCCTTCCGTGCTTTCAGTACCAAAGGTATCACCAAAATGTTGATGTTCCAACTTCAGGCCTTCATCAAAACTACTATTAAATCCCTTGCGTATAACCTCTTTTGCCAGTTTAACAGCTATCGGACCTTTTGAAGCAATAAGCCCTGCTATACGATGAGCTTCGGCAAGCAGGTTCTCAGGTTCGGTTACTTTTTGCACCAACCGCATTGACCATGCTGTAGCGGCGTCAATAACCTCAGCCGTAGTGATCAGATAAAGAGCATCTGACAGATTGGTTAACCGGGATAATCTTTGAGTGCCCCCATAACCCGGTATAATACCAAGGCCTACTTCAGGTTGACCAAATTTAGCCTTTGAGGAAGCAATCCTGATATCGCAAGCCATGGCCAGTTCCATACCTCCGCCTAATGCATATCCATTAACTGCAGCTATTACCGGAAAAGGCAATAATCCCAACTTGCCGAATACTTCCTGTCCTCTCATTGAAAACTTTCGTGCCTGATCGCTATCCATATCCGCCATTTCGGCAATATCTGCTCCTGCTACAAAAGCCTTCCCCTCCCCTGTTATAATCAAAGCCCTGACTTGTGAATTCATCAACAGTTGTTGAAGATAATGGTCCATTTCATCAAAGAACCGGCTATTTAATGCGTTCATTGCTTGTGGCCGGCTTAATGTAAGTATCGCTATCTGACCTTCCATTACCGGTTTTAGTATCTCATATTCCATAATGATCTTTCTTTTAATGAGTTTTCATTTATATCAATCCTATTCAAACTTAATAAAAACCAGGCATCACATCATTCAAAACTTCTAATTATTTACTAACCCCTATTTACTATTCACTATTTACGCACAACTAATTACTATTAACCATGAACTATAAACCATGAACTATAAACCATGAACCATGAACCATGAACCATGAACCATGAACCATTTTCTCACCTCTGATAATTAAAACTATCCTCTTTTCAAATTTGAGGCATCAGTGTAAAGTTCTTTATCTTCATCGGTAACCGGTAGTATTTCAATATTATGCGGTATCGGACGGGTTTCAGGGTCTACATGTATAAAGGTAACAAATCCGCTCACCATAGTTTCATCGGTACCGGCCTTCACAACCTTGATATGGGAGGTCAGACTGGTCCTGCCGGTGTACACTATCTTTGATGCGAACTTGAGAATTTCGCCCGGACGTGCCGGTTTGGAAAAATACATACCATGTACTTTTAAACATACAATATTGTTGGGGTGCAATAATAATGCAGCCGAGATAAACCCTGACTCTACAAACCATTCAGCAGTTCGACCGGCAAATAAGGTGCCATGATGGTTTAAATCTTCGCTCTTTATCAACCTGGTTGTATAAACTTCCCGGGGCTCTAAAATCCGCTTTGTTGTTTCCATACTTTCTATATACATTTTAATTTCGCAAAGTTAGTGGATAAACTGAAGTGCTCTTCTAAAAAGATTATTGGCAGGAATATGGAAAATGGAATCTAATAACGCTACGTCCTCTTAGTCAGAAGTATAACATTGCAAGCATCAAAGTGATTCAGATCATTTACTTTGAAAATTCTTCAGGTCTTTTACCAACTGTGTGGTAAAGATATCGGCTCCTTTTATGTTTAAATGATCAGGGTCAAAAAAGTAATCCGGATGATTATTAAACTGATCATGATAATCAAGTATCCCCTGATAAACAGGGTAACCGTTGGTAATTTCATCTACTTCCTTATACAATTTTGCCACAGGTACAAAATTAGCCTCTTCCACATTAAATTCCCTGGTCATCGGATAACGAATCAGAACCACTTTCACACCATTCTTCTGGCAAATATCCATGATCATTTTAAAATAGGTACGAATAGCAGGATCAAAATAAATCCCTCTTGTTAAATAAGTAGAAGCCGTGTTATAGGCCACCTTTTGCTTATCGGGCACAGTGGCATAATTCCGGTAATCCCTGTGTGGCCTGTAACCGTGATACATCTCTACTTTCTTGATTTTTATCCTGTAAAAAATGGAAAGCTGGATATCCTTATAATTCCCAAGATACGAAAAGAAGCGGCCTTCCGCCCATTTAGAGAAGATGTCTCTGCTGTGCTTTATCCGGGCCAGTTCAAAGTAATTGATGTATTTTATCCAGTACGAATTATATTCATAGCGGTCAGATATCTTTGGTCCATAGGATGATATATCCGCCTGTAAAAGCAAGTACTCAGGCTTTTTCCCTGAACTTTCAAGTACATTTTTTAACTTGTAGTATGTTTGAACATAGTTCTCACTAGGGGAGCCGTAGTTGAAACTATTTTCAAGAATACGCGTATTAATACAATTATGTGAGTTCCCCATGGCCAGGTACTTCAAAGTATCATTATATTCAGCAAACTGAGCATCCGTCATTTCATTCAGGGCAATAAATACTGATAAGGACTTAAAGGCCCGGTCAAGCGCATAATTAACCACCATTATTAAGGCTAAAAAAAGAATGAATCGTTTGGCAAACTTTGATGACATAATGACTGATTAAAACTGTAAATACAGGAATTTCTGATTCTGCAATACTCCGAAGAGCAATATAAAAAAGATGAACCCTGTATATACTGACCAACGGATAACCAAAGGTTTAGATGCAATAAGCTTTACCAGGTCATACTTGGCATGCAAATGTTCAGCAGTTAACAAACCGATAACCAGTATGATTCCGGTTACCAATTCCATATTCTTCATGATATTCATCAACGTTTCATTGAAATTACTGAAATCAAAAGCATTTGACATCATCATCAGGCAATCATTAATACTGTTGGCTCTGAAAAATGACAAGGAGATCATCAACGTTGAGAGGGTGAAAAATATTCCTAACGAGTGTTGAAGGGTTGCTGAACGATTAATATGAGTCAGTTTATAAAACCAGGCCCTCAGTTTATCAGTATTGCTTTCCAGTACAAGCATCGCCCCGCTGAAAAGCCCGAAAATCACAAAGGTCCATGCTGCCCCATGCCATAAACCCATCAGCAGGAATGTAATGATCACGTTACGGTAAATCATGCCATACTTCACTTGGTTCCCCTTAACATAAGGCAATGAATAAAGCAGGTAATCCCTAAACCAGGTAGTAAGCGACATGTGCCACCGGTTCCAGAAATCTCTAAGTGAACTGGCTATAAACGGGCGGTTAAAGTTAATCCGCAGGTTATAACCCAGTACCCGCGCTGATCCTCTTGCGATATCTGTATATCCCGAGAAATCGCAGTATAGTTGAAAGGAAAAGAGCACAGTGGCCAGTATAACCGTTAAACCTTTATGAGCTGACGGGTCATTATAAACATAATTCACAAACATGGCCAACCGATCAGCAATCACTACTTTTTTGAAGAAACCCCAAAGCATTAGTTTTAAACCGCTTAGCAACAGTTGCTGATCAAAAGGTTTGGGATGATTGATCTGTGGCATCAGGCTCGTTGCCCGGCTGACAGGACCTGATATTAATTGTGGGAAGAAAGAAACAAAGAGGGCAAATTTACCTAAATGCTTTTCCGGTGTTATCAATCCGCGATATACATCAATGGTATAACTCAACGACTGGAACACATAAAAAGAGATTCCCACCGGTAAGGCAATCTGTAACATTGAAAGTTCAAAGCCTGTATTGAATGCTCCAAACAACCAATTGGCGCTTATAGTAAAGAACCCTAAGTATTTAAAACCAGCCAGCATTCCTATATTAGCCACAATGCTCAGGATCAGAAACCTCTTTTTCTTCTTTCGGGTGATTGCCTGTCCCATTTTTATCGCAGCATAGTAATCAACCAGCGTAACAAAAGCAAGGAGCAGTAAATATTCTGCTTTCCAGCAGGCATAGAAGAAGCAACTGGCAGCCAGTAGCAAAAGCCAACGCCATTTTGCAGGCATCGTAAAATATACGAATACTACAACAGGAAAGAATACCAGATACTCCGGTGAATTAAAAAGCATGTTTAGGTCAACAAATTATGCCTGCAAAAATAAAGCATTTTTAATGAGATACTTTCCTATTTTTGCAACATGTCAGGTAGGATCTCCGTTCACAGCTCCTGTGTGGGCATTTAGATAATCAGGGTACAATGTTTTATAAAATTACGTATGAAGGATAAACCGACCGATAAGCAACAAACCACACCGGTTCCCCTTTTCTTTATTATCGGGCGTCCACGATCAGGCACGACCATGCTGAGACTCTTGTTTGATGCGCATCCCAATGTACTGATCCCTCCTGAATGCCCTTTTATTATAAGCCTGTATAAGAAATACGGGAAGGTAACCTGTTGGGACGAGCCTATGATCAAAGAATTTTGTGAGGATCTGTCTAAACAACGCTATTTTGATAAATGGCTGATTGAAAAGGACCATCTCTTCAATTGCCTGATGGAAGCTGAAGGAGAGAGTACCTTCCAAACTATGGTTATGCATGTCAATTTAGCTTATACTTCAGTGTATGATAAGAAAGAGCTGTTGTTAATCGGTGATAAAAACCCCGGGTATTCGCTATATATAAACAGGATACATAAACTATTCCCTGATTCAAAAATCATCCATATTACCCGCGACTACCGCGATAACTACCTTTCGCTAATAAAAGTAAACTTTGAAGTTCCCATTGTACCCCTGGTAGTGTACCGGTGGAAATTTGCGTTGAAACGTATGTGGAAACTTAAAAAGAAATGCCCTGATTTAATCTATTCCATCAGGTACGAGGATCTGGCAACAAATCCTGAACAAGAATTCCAAAAGCTATGCCGGTTTCTGAATATCCGGTATGACCCCTCGGTCATGAATTTTTATGAGAAGAAAGCGGAGATTCAAAAAGCCTATTCCGGCGACCAGGAGATCAGCCTGGTACATCATAGCCTGTTAAACCCCATCTCCACTCAGCGAATGAATTTATGGAAAACGCAAATGAGTGAGCATGATATCAGGGTTGCTGACCTGGTAATGGGCAAAACAGCCGATAAAGCAGGCTATGAACGTAAATACCCGTCCTTTAACCCCGTATTGTACCTTTGGATACTGCCCACCCTTGTTTATGCTGCTATCATGTATCAATTGATCCTTTTGGGTGATCACCTGCCATACAAAATGCGCAACAGCCTTAACCACATATTGGGTATTTTTCTAAAAGTTTATTGGAAATTTAACAATCGTAAGGTAAAGCCAATTAGCTGATCAAGAATATTATTCTATTTTTGCACTAAACAACTTCTTGTAAGCCATTATGTCGATAGCCAATTATATTCAAAACAGCATAACTGAACAGGATACATTCAACTATACCATTACCGATATATTAAGAGAACGGGCACGCCTGACCCCTGATCTGATTGCCTATCAGTTTTTAAAAGACGGAGAGGATGATGTGGAAACCGTTACTTACCTGGAACTTGACCAGGCAGCAAACCTCATCGCCCAACGGTTAAGAGAATTTAATGTTCAGGGAGAGCGGGCATTAATGTTGTTTCATCCCGGCATGGAATTTATAAAATCTTTATATGGGTGCTTTTATGCAGGCATTGTAGCCATCCCGGCATACCCACCCCGTAAAAACCGTTCCATTGACCGCATCAAATCCATGGTATTTGATTCAGGAGCCGTTATTGTTCTTTCAGTAAATGACATTTACCAGAGCAGTGAACGATCATTCTCTGATATAGAGGATTTAAAGCAAATGCGATGGTTGTTGGTAGATAAACTAATTGACGACAAGTTCCACTCCGACGATGCCGTTTTCCTGCCACAGCCAACCGATATAGCGCTGCTACAATATACTTCAGGGTCAACCGGCGAGCCTAAGGGTGTTATGGTGACCCATCAGAATATACTGCGCAATGCTGAATTTATAAGAACCAGCTTCAATTTGACCCCTAAAAGCATCTCTGTAACCTGGCTTCCCAGCTTTCATGATATGGGCCTGATAGATGGGGTTCTTGATCCTGTTTATAACGGTTACACCGGAGTGATCATGCCTCCTGTTGCTTTCATACAAAAGCCTGTTCGCTGGTTGAAAGCCATTACAAAATACAAAGGTACGCACGGAGGTGCACCTAATTTTGCTTATGATCTGTGTATCCATAATGTGTCAGAAGAGGAGAAACAGGGTATTGACCTGTCAACCATGAACACCATGTATTGTGGAGCCGAGCCGATACGTAAAAAAACCTTCGAACAATTTATCCATACTTATACCCCATACGGATTAAATCCCAAAGCATTATACCCTTGTTATGGTATGGCCGAAACCACGCTGATTATCTCCGGTGTGCCGGCAGGCAGGGGCCCTGTTTACCTGAATGTATCAGCCAATGCATTAGCAAAAAATGAAATTGTTCTGGTTGATGAAATGAACCCTGACTCCTACTGGCTTGTCGGGGCAGGTCATCCCTGGCTGGATACAAAAGTAAAAATAGTAGATCCTGAATCACTACTCCCATGCCCCGATAATCAGGTCGGTGAAATATGGGTTTCCGGATCTATTGTTACTGCCGGGTACTGGAATAAACCTAAGCTGACTCAGGAAACCTATGCTGCACATATTGAAGGCGAAGGACCTGAACGATACTTTCGTACCGGCGACCTGGGCTTTTACCATCAGGGCGAACTCTATATTACCGGCAGACTGAAAGATATCATCATCATCCATGGTCGCAATTACTACCCCCAGGATATTGAATTCTTTACTGAAACTTGTCATTCTGCCATACGCCCTGCTGCAAGCGCTGCCTTTTCAGTGGAAGTTGCCGGTGAAGAAAAACTGGTCATTGTAGCTGAGGTACAGCGCACTGCTATCAGAGAACTCGATGTTGAAGCAGTCAGTAATGCCATACGCCAGGTTGTAGCTGAGGAAATGGAACAGGAGGTTTATGCTATTCAATTACTCCGTACCGCCAGTATCCTGAAAACCTCAAGCGGTAAAATACAACATAAAGCCTGCCGCGAAGGCTTCCTGAACAAAACACTGGATGTTGTGGGTGAATCGGTTATCAATTCCCTAAAAACAGCCCAAGCTCTGAAGGCTGAAAACGGCCGGACAGCCATCGATCCTGCTTCCATTCAAACCTGGCTCATGGCATGGATATGTATCAAAATGGGTGTATCTATTGAGCGCATTGATGTGTCGAAGATCATTTCACATTATGGCCTTGACTCCATGAAAGCGATCCAGTTACAACAGGATATATTGCTCAAATATGCGGTTGATGTTCCTCCTTATCTGCTTTTTGAAAAAATAACCATCCATGATCTCAGTGAAAAAATTCTCGCATTAATGCAGGAAAAGCAACTGTCGGGAGTTTAACAAGTTTAAGCCTGGTTGATGATGTGAGGCGCCTCTGCCAGGGAGCTTACGCATAACAGCAGGTAATGGATGGGGTTGCTTATGCTGATTTCTTTCCCATTATGTTGATGATTTCATTCAACATTTGGATTTGTGTCCTACTCATTTCCAAAAACTCCCGTTGCTCATGAATAATCAGGTGGTCTATTTTCTCGTGTAGGGTTCGTATTTCAAGTTCCGATTTTAAATTAACCATATAATCATTTTTTGACCGCTCCCGGTCTTTTTCTTCCTGTCGGTTTTGGCTCATCATGATAACCGGGGCCTGTAAAGCTGCCAGACATGAAAGAATCAAATTCAACAGAATAAACGGATAGGGATCAAAGCCCCTGTTAAAAAGCCAGTACACATTACCACTGATCCATATTATAATAAACACTCCAAATGAAATAATAAAGGTCCAACTACCGCCAAAGGATGCCACATTATCAGCAATTCGCTGACCCATGGTTAACACCTGTTTCTCTTCCTCTACATGGTCAGATATAATGCTCTTTTTTGTTATCGAATTCAGTACTTTCTTTTCCAGATGTGAAAGCTGTCCGATTTCCCCAACCAAAAAATCAGATAAGTATTTCCCGTTATAGGTATTTAATTCTTCAATCGACAATACACTGTCGATGCCAAATTCAGGATGCTCTTTCTGAATAAAGATCAGGATGGGTTTCCTCAATGATCGGCCTGTAACTTTTTCTGATACAGGAAACTCTGAGTTGGAAATATCGCTTCGAAATGTTGTCATCTTGATGTTCTTTTTTTATAGTATAAATTTATTAAAGTTTTTTACACGCGCCTGTTTAATCTGAACTACCACTCTCTTTAACCTTGATGGGCGTACAAGGCAAAATGACCTGTCTGACCGTTTATTCTGAACTACCGCACCCTTTAACCGGTGATGAGCCGGTAGTCGGTAATGAGTCGGTTAAAAACGGTTGATTAACAGGTAGTGTCCGGTACACATGTGCTAAAGTCTACAACCTGTAACGACGGTTTTTGTTGATTAAGTAAATTGAATTACTTTAGCCTGACTAAATAACCCGTTTCCTGTTTATAGGAAGAATTAATTAAAAATAATGGACGAAAAGCTCTTAACCAGCATGCTCCTCAGGGAGATGAATGAATTATCGGAAGGTACTATGATGCAAAACCTGGGTATTTTATATACGGAAGTCGGACCTGATTACCTTGCCGGAACCATGCCTGTTGATGCACGCACTAAACAACCCATGGGACTTTTGCATGGAGGTGCTTCAGCAGCTTTCGCTGAAACTCTGGGCAGCATGGCCTCCCTGTCCATAATTAATAGTGAAACCC
>JBAXYX010000103.1:0-8708 GCA_041670625.1 Lentimicrobiaceae bacterium
AAATCAATTATCGTGCTGCTGATTACTTCAAAATTCCAGGTAGCCAGTATAAAATCAATCAACTCAGTTGGTTCAACCGTGGGGTCAAATCCTATAAAAGAATAGTCCGGGCCATTTTTAATTGCACCGGCCCGTTCACGTGTATCTGAAAGTACATATTCGTTTTCTGAAAATGTAAGAATACGATAAGCCCTTTGTTTATTCGATATATTAAAATCGCCGGTTAGTACTACCGGAAGTTGATGAGCCAGCTCATTTATCTTATTTAGAATCAGCTGAGCACTTTCCACCCGAGCCCGTTCTCCCATATGGTCTAAATGGGTATTCATGCAAATAAAATGTTTACCTGAAGTCTTATCAATAAATTCTGCCCATGTAACGATACGGTTGCATGCAGCATCCCAGCCTCGGCTTCCGGCTATATCAGGAGTTTCCGATAGCCAAAAAGTACCTGACCTCACCAACTTGAGTTCTTTTTTGTTGTAAAACAATGCATTGAACTCGCCGCTTTTTTCCCCATCATCCCTACCAACGCCAATACTTTTATACCCTTTGAGGCGTTTGCTCATGTCCTTCATCTGGTTAGGGAGAGCTTCCTGAACGCCGAGTATATCAGGATGCTGTTTCTGTATTTCATTACACAATCCTTCTTTTCTATACTGCCATTGGTTAAAACCATCATCAGGAGTATCCAGACGAATGTTCCAGGTCATCACTTTCAGAATTGCCTGTTGTTGAGCAAAAAGGGGCGCAACCATGAGTGGTGATACCAAGGAAAGGAGAATCATAAAGAGCTTTGATTTCATGATGTACTATTGATTTGGTTTACGAAGGTATAAATTTGATTGATCTGTTTCGTACACAAATGAGTACAGAAGTGAACACACCCATTTAGAATTAAACGCTAAGCAAATTTTTTGTACTTTTGCACCTCTTTATAAAATAGCAACTACATATAGGAGTATTAATGAAGCGATATCCTGAATACAAGCATCTTAACCTTCCCGAACTCGGTAAGGAGATTTTGAAGACGTGGGACGAAGAAAATATATTTGAAAAAAGTCTTAAAATACGCCGTGAGTGCCCCCCATTTATATTTTATGAAGGGCCTCCTTCAGCTAATGGAACACCCGGAATTCACCATGTAATGGCTAGAACTGTTAAAGACATTTTCTGTCGTTATAAAACTATGAAGGGATTCCTGGTTAACAGGAAAGCTGGTTGGGATACCCATGGCCTACCCATTGAAATAGCGGTAGAAAAAACTCTGGGTATTACTAAAGTTGACATCGGAAAGAAGATATCTGTTGATGATTACAACCGTGAGTGTCGCAAAGAAGTGATGAAATACAAGGACCTGTGGGATGACTTGACCCGCAAGATCGGCTATTGGGTTGACCTGGAACATCCATACATCACTTTCGAGAACAAATACATGGAGTCTGTATGGTTTCTCCTGCACAGATTGTATCACAAAGGCCTCTTGTACAAAGGGTATACTATACAACCTTATTCGCCTGCTGCCGGTACCGGACTAAGCACCCATGAACTTAATCAACCCGGTTGTTACCGAATGGTTAAGGATAATACGCTTGTAACACAGTTTAAAGTAGTAAAGAACAAAAAATCAGAATTTCTGTTTCATAATCTTCATGGTGAACTGTTCTTTCTTGCCTGGACAACAACTCCATGGACGTTGCCAAGCAACACAGCGCTTGCTGTCGGGAAGAATATTGAGTATGTAAAAGTTAAGACTTTCAATCCTTATACTTTTTTACCTGTCACTGTTATCATTGCAAAGGAACTAACAGGCAGATATTTTGCCGAAAAGAACGCTGAACTTAGCCTGTCTGATTATGAGCCGGGCAATAAAAATATACCCTTTGAAATTGATGGTTCATTCACCGGAAGCGATATAGAAGGTATCCGTTATGAACAACTGTTAACCTATGCACAGCCTGTTGATGGTGATGCATTCAAAGTTGTAACCGGTGATTTCGTTACCATAGAAGATGGTACGGGTATTGTGCATATTGCACCCAGCTTTGGTGCTGACGACTTTAAAGTTGCAAAACTTAATGGCATCGGTTCCCTTACTCTGGTAGATAAGCAGGGAAAGTTTACCGAAGAAATGGGAGAGTTTGCCGGCAGGTATGTAAAAGCGGAATATGCTGCTGACAATGATCCTGAAAGAGAACAGAATGTTGATATTGATATCATCATTAAGCTGAAAAAGGAAAACAGGGCGTTCAAATCTGAAAAATATGAACACTCTTACCCACATTGCTGGCGTACTGATAAGCCCATATTATACTACCCTCTTGATTCATGGTTTATTCGCACCACAGCCTATCGTGATAAGATGATAGAACTGAACAAAACGATAAACTGGAAGCCGGAATCTACCGGTACCGGACGTTTTGGCAACTGGTTAGAGAACCTTGTTGACTGGAACCTCAGCCGCTCACGTTACTGGGGTACTCCCCTACCTATATGGGTAACCGAAGACAGGCAGGAAGAGCTTATTATCAGTTCAGTTGCAGACTTGAAGGATGAGATAGAGAAATCTATTAAGGCCGGTTTCATGACCAAAAATCCTTTAGAAGCATTTGTACCCAATGATAACAGTGATGATAATTACCATACTTTTGATCTGCATCGTCCATATGTTGACGATATAATCCTCGTATCACCTGCAGGCAAAAAGATGTTACGTGAACCAGATCTGATAGATGTATGGTTTGATTCAGGTTCTATGCCATTTGCACAGTTCCACTACCCGTTTGAAAACGAAGAAAACCTGCATAATTATTTCCCTGCCGACTTTATTGCTGAGGGTGTAGATCAAACACGTGGTTGGTTTTTTACCTTACATGCTATTGCTACTATGGCTTTTGATTCATTGTCATTTAAAACTGTAGTGTCAAATGGCCTGGTACTTGATAAGGAAGGCAATAAAATGTCAAAGCGATTGGGTAATGCAGTTAATCCCTTTGAAATCATTGAAAAATATGGTCCTGATGCCACCCGTTGGTACATGATCACCAACGCTCAGCCTTGGGATAATCTTAAATTTGATACTGAAGGTATTGCTGAAGTACAACGTAAGTTCTTTGGTACCCTTTATAATACTTATAGCTTCTTTGCGCTTTATGCAAATATTGACGGGTTCGTCTACAATGAGCCTGAAGTTGCATATAATGACCGTCCTGAAATAGACCGATGGATCCTGTCGGAATTAAACACTCTGATTGAAGCAGTAAATGGCTATTATGCTGATTATGAACCGACCAAAGCAGGTAGGGCAATTTCTGATTTTACTGATGTGCGACTAAGCAATTGGTATGTACGTCTTTCACGCCGGCGTTTCTGGAAAGGTGAATACTCTACCGATAAAATATCAGCTTACCAAACATTATACACTTGTCTGGAAAACCTCGCCTTGTTGGCAGCGCCTATTGCGCCATTCTTTAGTGACCGCTTATTTATGGACATTAATAACCTTACCGGACGAAATAAAGCACAGTCGGTACACCTGGCTGATTTTCCGGTTTCTGACGGCTCTATGATTGATAAAGGACTTGAAGAGCGCATGCAATTGGCCCAGCAAATATCATCCATGGTACTTTCATTGCGTAAACAGCACCGGATAAGAGTTCGCCAACCGCTTGAGCGTATTATGATTCCTTTGACCAATGAGGATTTAAAGGGCAAAGTTGAAGCTGTTAAAAATCTTATTCTTTCAGAGGTTAATATTAAAAACATTGAGTACATTAGTGGCGAGGGAATATTGGTTAAAAAAGTCAAAGCAAACTTTAAATCACTAGGGCCGCGTTACGGTAAATTGATGAAGCAACTAGCATCTGCACTTGTTGTAATAAGCCAGAAGCAGATTGCAGAATTCGAGAAGAATCGGGTACTTAATCTTACTATTGAGGGTTCACAGGTAGAATTGCTTGATGGTGATCTGGAAGTAATAACTGACGATATACCCGGTTGGGTAGTTACATCAGAGGGTAATTTAACTATTGCACTTGATATAACTATTAGTGAGGAACTCAGAAGGGAAGGGATAGCACGCGAAATGGTTAATAGAATTCAGAACATCAGGAAGGATAACAATTTCGAGGTGACCGATAAAATAATCATTGAAATTGAAAAAAACGATGCTCTTGTAGATGTAATCGATAGTAATAATGCTTATATTTGTTCAGAAACATTGGCATTATCGCTTAATGTAACTGACAAGATTGAACCAACTAACAGAGTAGTGGTTGATTTAGCGGATGATTTTCAAGCTGCCATAAGTGTCAGGCGAATCAACTAGTTAAATGATTTTGAATAACACTATTAACTAAATTAAGGCTATGAAAAATGCAGAAACACAGGATGATCTGAAAAACAGATATAGTGATGAGGAGCTTGAAGAGTTCAAACAAATAATACTTGAAAAGCTCGATAATGCCCGTCGTGATCTTAAGATGCTTATGGAAGCTTTTGCTAACAGCAATGAACATGATATCAGTGATACATCACCTACCTTCAAGGTGCTGGAAGAGGGATACCAGGTTAATTCTAAGGAAGAGAATAGCAAACTTGCTGCCCGTCAGGATAAATTTATTACCGCACTTGAAAATGCACTGGTAAGAATTGAAAATAAAACGTATGGCATTTGCAGGGTTACAGGTAAATTGATATCCAAAGAAAGATTACGTATTGTACCTCATGCTACCCTCTCAATTGAAGCTAAATTAAATCAATTCAAGCCCAAAGATTAATAAAAGAAATGAGCTTCAGCTCTACAATACAACTTCAGTGTTTACCATGAACAGTGGTATGCAAGGAAGTTGTGTTGGTTGTAATCTAATAAAATTGTCTGCAAATCATTCTTAGTTTTGAAAAAGTCTCTTTCTATTGTTTTCTTTATCCTGGTTCTGGATCAGGCTGTTAAGTTCTGGATTAAAACCAATATGACATTGGGACAAGAATTTAACGTATTTGGCAATTGGTTTATCATTCACTTCACTGAGAATCCCGGTATGGCTTTTGGCTTTGAGTTTTCAGGCTCGTATGGCAAATTGATCCTCAGCTTATTTCGTTTGATCGCCATTACTGCATTGATAGTTTATATGTATAATATTACCCGGCATAAAGTTTCAAAAGGAGTACTTATCAGCCTCTCACTGGTACTCGCAGGGGCTATTGGTAATATGATTGATAGTGCTTTTTACGGCCTTGTTTTTAGTAGTAGCAGCTATTTTGATGTAGCACAATTCCTGCCTCCTGATGGGGGTTATGCCCCATTCCTTTATGGCAAGGTGGTTGACATGCTATATTTTCCTGTAATTGAAGGTAATTATCCTCAATGGATTCCCTTTCTGGGAGGGAATGAGTTCCAGTTTTTCAGACCGGTATTTAATATTTCCGATTCTGCAATTACTATTGGTGTTATAATGATGATAATATTCCAAAAGCAATTTTTTGGAAAAAAAGAGACTCCTTTAGCTGAGCTTTAGAGCGTACATCTTTCTAATTTAAAGCTTAGCTTCCTGAAATTCAACGTTCAATATTCCGAGATCCAACATCCATTGCCCTGAGAATTCAAGTGCCATTTATAAACAGGTGTGCTTAAATGCAAAGCGTATATGCGAGAACTTTTGGGTTTCTATTCTTCGAAATGCTTTGGTTGATTGGCTGATATCTCTTCACTGGCTGAATGGTCCTCAACGGCTGATTTAATATCAACGGCTGAATGAATATCATGCGCTGTATTAATATCATGCGCTAATTTTGCTTCAGTGATAAGTTTTGCCTCATCTGATGTCTTCACCAGGTTAACGAAATCTTCAAGTGAATAGGCGTCCGACAATTTGAAATTGCCAATGCGTGTTCTTGTTAATTTGATAAGATGAGCGCCACTTTGAAGCGCTTGTCCGAAATCACGGGCCAGTGAGCGAATGTAAGTACCTTTGCTGCAAACGATCCTGAAGTGTACATCAGGCATTTCAATGCCGGTAATTTCAAATTCACTGATTGTAACAGGGCGCGGCTCAAGCTTTAACTCCTTTTCTTTACGGGCAAACTTATAGGCACGCCGGCCGTTGATTTTAATAGCCGAATATACAGGAGGAATCTGTGAAATATCACCGGTAAGTTCAGCAACTGTCTTTTGAATCATCTCAGGTGTGATGTGTTGATACTCATAATGATTATCAATCTCATGCTCCAAATCGAAGGAAGGGGTGGTAGCCCCAAGACGAAAAGTACCGGTATATTCCTTTTCCTGTGCCTGGAAATCATCAATTTGTTTCGTGAATTTTCCGGTACACAATATGAGCAATCCTTCGGCTAAAGGGTCTAATGTGCCTGCATGCCCCATCTTTATCTTATGTATGCCAAGCGCCTGACGAATGATGATGCGCAGGCGGTTGACCACATCAAATGAGGTCCACCCAAGAGGCTTATTGATAAAAATAACCTCACCTTCTATAAAATTAAAAGACATTTAGTTGAATTTAAGCAATATTTAGATCATAGCCGAGAAACAACATCACCAGTATTACCAAACCTACCACAATACGGTAGTAGCCGAACCATTTAAAGCCATAACGGGTGAGCAGGGCAATAAAGGTTTTAATAGCTATCAAAGCAACAATGAAGGCAACCACATTGCCAATTAACAAGATGGAGATATTTTGATTCGTGATGATCCCGAAGTTTTGATATAATTTATAACCTGCAGCGGCAAACATGGTAGGAACAGCTAAAAAGAAAGAAAATTCAGCGGCTGTTTTTCGGGTAAGTCCCTGTGTCATTCCTCCTATAATAGTTGCTGCTGAACGTGATACCCCGGGTATCATAGCTATACACTGAAAAAAACCGATCTTTAATGCCGACCCATAACTGATATCCTGTTTTTCTTTAGGCTTCAGGAACCACTTGTCCACAAAGATTAATATTACTCCTCCAATAACCAGCATAATGGCAACCACCAACACACTTTCAAGCATGCTATCAATGAAATCCATCAGCAGAAATCCCAGTACGCCAGCAGGAACAGCAGCTATAAAGAGCTTGTAGTAAAATTCAAAGCTTTGAAAAAAACGTTTCCAATAGAGTACGATGACTGAAAGAATAGCCCCAAATTGTATATTGACCGTAAAGGCTTTTACGAATTCGTCAATTTGCATTCCCAGCAGTTCCTGGGTTATAATCATGTGACCGGTAGAAGAAACAGGTAAAAACTCAGTAATCCCTTCTACTATTGCAATTATTACAGCTTCAAAAATGCTCATACTAATCGCGTGGCCGTTTCATAATAGCAAAAATCTCAACCACAAATCCACCAAGAATTAAAAGAGGAGCCAGAGTGAGCCGTTGGAAATTGAATATCGCAGGATTAAATACGGAAGGATCATCAGAGCCTCCACCTATCATCAAAAGGAATCCTACAACTATAATTGCTAGTCCTGCCAGCATCCATTTGTAATTATTCCGTTCAAATGCAAATTGCTTTGTATCACCCTTTTCAACAGTCTTTTTGGCTTCTGAAGGCTGAGGTTTTGATTTTTTATTATCCATGCTATATTTAATTATATAGAATTAATGCACTTTATATGTTTTGATATGCAAATACCGGCTTACTGCAAGTATGGTAGATAAACCGGTAATGGTCAATCCGAGTATGGTGACAATGCCAAACAGGGTCATGAAGAGATCAATATCCTGCAAGTCAACCAACTCGGGTAATGCCTGTTGTGAGAACCAGAGAACCACGCCCAGCAAAATAATCGCCAGGAAGGAACTAACCAGTCCATGTATGAGACTTCTAAAAATAAAAGGCTTGCTGATAAAACCCCGTGTAGCGCCTACCAGTTGCATGGTCTTGATAATAAACCGCTTGCTGTAAACGCTCAAACGAATGGTGTTGTTGATCAATGCAATGGAAATAATTAACAGGATAGCACTAAACGAAAGAATTACCAAGCCAATCTTGCGGATATTGCCATTAACCATGTCAACCAGTGATTTTTGATAAAATACCTCTTTAACCAAATCATTTTTCAAAAGTCTTTTCTCCAGAACTTTCAAGCTGTCATTATTGGCATAGTCAGCTTTTAGCCTGATGTCAATTGAAGCTAACAAAGGGTTGTAACCCAAAAAATCCACAAAATCTTCACCCAGATCTTTTGTTAAATCTTCAGCAGCCCGCTCCCGGGTAATGTACTCGGTTGATTTAACAAATGATTCGGTATCAAGCTTTTTTTGAAACTCAAGAATATCAGGCTCTTTAACGCTTTCTTTGATAATTACGGAGAAACCAATATTCTCTTTTACATAATTGGATAATTTATTCGCGTGAAGAATGATCAAACCCAATAACCCTAACGTGAATAGTACCAATGAAATACTGATAATAGTAGTTACTGTTGAAGCCTGAAGCTTTTTACGACCCGACTTATCTTCGTTACTTGACATACATAAATTTATAGGCAACGAAAGTACTAAAAAAAGTAATAGTAAAAATCATTTTCCTCAGGTCAAACTATAGGATTGATTTATTCCTTGGGCTGTTCAGTAATGGATGTGCTAAGCTAAAAACTGTGATAGTCTAAACAGGAGAAGTCAAGGTTTTTAGCACCCCTATTGGTTTAAATAAAGTGTTGAATGATACTATTGCTTGATTCGACTATAGCAGGGGTGTCGCT
>JBAXYX010000104.1:0-8603 GCA_041670625.1 Lentimicrobiaceae bacterium
CTTTTAAGGAACGGCTTAAAGAGTTCCCCTGTAAGGTTGATTATATCAACAGGTTCAAAAGCTCTAAAGATCAAAAGAAAACCCTTCAATTACTTGAGGAAGGTAAAATTGATGTGCTCATTGGTACCCACCGTATTGTGAGCAAGGATGTTAAATTCCGTGATCTCGGCTTAATGATAGTTGATGAGGAACAAAAGTTTGGGGTGGCCACCAAGGAAAAGCTGAAACGCATGAAGGTTAATGTTGATACCCTTACTCTTACGGCAACTCCTATTCCCCGTACTTTACAGTTTTCACTGATGGGGGCACGTGATCTGAGCATACTCAATACCCCTCCCGCTAATCGTTACCCTGTACAGACGGAATTACACACCTTTGATGAAGAGGTGATCCGTGATGCTATTTATTACGAGCTTTCAAGAGGCGGACAGGTCTTCGTGGTAAACAACAGAGTTAAAAATATACAGGAAATTGCCGGTATGATTCAACGGCTGGTTCCTGATGCACGGGTTGCTGTCGGGCATGGACAGATGGAAGGCTCCAAACTTGAAAAGGTTATGTTGGACTTTGAGGAAGGTTACTATGATGTACTGGTTGCAACTACCATCATCGAATCAGGGCTGGATATTCCCAACGTCAACACCATCATCATCAATGAAGCACAAAACTATGGTTTGAGTGATCTGCACCAGTTGCGGGGCAGAGTAGGGCGTACCAACAAGAAAGCATTTTGCTATCTGCTGGCACCTCCGGTTTCGGTACTTACGGATGAGGCTCGTAAAAGGTTGAAAGCTATTGAGGAGTTCTCAGAGTTAGGCAGTGGTTTTAATATTGCCATGCGTGACCTCGACATCAGGGGAGCCGGTAATATCCTGGGTGCGGAACAGAGTGGCTTTATTTCTGAAATAGGCTTTGAAATGTACCAACGAATCCTGGATGAAGCCGTTATGGAATTAAAGGAAACCGAATTCAGTGGGTTGTATGAAACACCGGTTCAAAAGGATTATGTAAAAGAATGCCAGATTGAAACAGACCTTGAAATCAGACTGCCTGATCGCTATGTTACCAACATCACCGAAAGATTAAGCCTGTATAAAGAACTTGACGGATTGGAATCAGAGGACGACCTGCTAAAGTATCAGGAGAAACTGATTGACCGCTTCGGACCTGTTCCACCCCAGGCACAGGAACTGATTAACACCATTCGTTTGCGCAGGTCGGCACGCCGGTTAGGTTTCGAGAAAGTGAGTTTAAAGAACAATCTGATGACGGCCACCTTCGTTACCAGCAAGGATTCACCTTTTTACCAAAGTACTATTTTCTCTTCAGTACTGCAATTCATCCAGGTTTACCAGAAAATCGTGCGCATGAAGGAAGTCCATGAAAAACTCAGTCTGACTTTCCGCGATATCAAAAGCGTTTCTGATGCCATTCAGGCATTGGTACCTCTTGAGGAAATGGCTTTTCCTGAAGCTGTTTTATAGAAAGTGTTAATTATTACCGGACTTAGAGGCAGTTATGACCAGTCTGCTTATTTCCCAGGTTCCTGCTTTAACGCTAGTGCTGGTGTATTTGAAAGCTACATGGATATTTTGTCCTTCCCAGGCAGCCAGACTTATCTCGCTGGTATTGACAAAGGTCCATGCACTGCCGGTTGAACGAGTGAATCCTGTTAATTCTGTCCAGTCGGCATCATTAGGATCACCTGAACCGGTATAGTTGGTTGATACCATCAGTTTTGCTTCTTGCAGTATATTGCCTGCATAGTTCATGGCTTCACGGAACATCATGTTGACACCGGTTTTACCTGCCAGTGAAATAGACGGTGAAATCAACCAGTCCTCATTAGCATAGTTTGTGGGATTAACGAAACCTGTCATCGTAACACAACCGTCATCATAGGTTTGTCCGCCCCAAACCTGGTCACCTGTAACGCTGTAAGCACTGAATGTTCCCAGTGAATTATTGAATTCCTCTGTAAAGAATCCGGTAGCAGGAACAACACCAGTACCATCCATCCAGTAACCAACGGTAGCTTTAACACCGGGTTGACTGAAATAAGGTTCAAGAGTACCCATCACTTTCACTATCTTACCTTTATTACCTGCATGGTCAACAAGGTTGAGCGCATTGCGGATATCACCGGCAGGAAGTTGCACCGGAACGCAACCAGCCAGGTTGGTTACTTCAGGTGAAGCTGCAATCAGAAGATTGCTGTTAGTGGTAAACGGACCGGCAAAGTTTGGAACAAACTCCGTATCACCGGTTTCATAAACACCAACAATATAACCTTCAACCCATACCGGGGTACTACTGGTATTACCCATAGCAGAAGTTACATCGTAAGGATCATCAAAAGTACCTGTGCCGCTGCCCGGAGGAGGAGGAACCGCTCCGGTAAAATCTTTTACATCATTGATATCACGAAGGGTCAATTGCCAGGTAGTGCCAAATACGGTGAGGATACCGGTAACTGTTCCATACCCACCCGGGATTGTGTCACCTGAAAAATTTGCGTACATACTGGTACGTACCACAATGCTTTTACCCAACTGATCCATCAGCGTACGGCTGGTTGCAGACGCATCCTGAGGTGCCCATACTTCGCCGGGTTCGGCAAAACTTACGTCTTCAAGAGTGACCAACCTGCTTACGATCATATTTTGAGGACCGGGATTGCTAAGTTGTGACAAGGTGATCAATTCAGGCTGTGGCGCTGCTCCGGGCAGGCTGTCGCGGAAAATATGATCCTCTACCATAGTTGCCGGCATACGGCCAATGCTACCCTGATAAATGTAACCCAACTGAATAAGGTTGTTGTAGTCGCCAATATAAAGGCCCTGGCATTTAACGTAAACTTCCTGTCCGAGTTTATATTCATTGTACAGGGAGGTTTGATCAATAGCTAATTCAATAGCACCTGTTTCATCCTGAATAACCATCTTTTTGTAAAGATTGCCACTTTCATCATTCGCGGTAACGATACCTTTAATAATGATCAGAGAATCAATCTCTTCCATACCTGTATAACTTTGCTTCAACTCTGCAATGGTGGTATTGGCTTCAAAATCCACATGCGGGATATTGATGGGAGGCTCATCAAAATCACCTTTTACACAACTTGTAAGGTAAGCTGATGATATGACCAGAAATAATAAAGCGGTAATTAATCGGATATTTTTCATGTTTCTGATTGTTGCTTAGGTTAATATATTAAAAACGGAATCCAAGGTTAAGGAAGAAGGTTCTTCCGTACATATAATAGTATTTTGATGGGAACTTCGATACGTTTTTTGTCTCAAAGTCAAATCGATTCTGTTCATACCCACCGGTTATGATATCTTTGTTGTCGAGGATATTACTTACACTCAGATTGAGACTGAGGAAGTATTTATTGGCAATCCTGAATGATTTGCCTATGGAAGCATCCAGTGTGAAACCACTTGGCAATTTTTCCTGTTTGGTAATCAGGCTTATCAGCGGATCCCCTTCACCAAGGTTTTCAATAGCAAGTGTAGTACGGCGTTCAGGATTAAAATCAAGGTACATTTTATCATAATAGTTCACGTTTGCCTCAATAAACAAGTAATCAGGACCGGCATATTTAAGTCCCAATGATCCTGCAGTTTGAGGGGTACCTGATACATAAAAATACTTACAATAAATAGTTTCGGTAGTATCAGGTTGTGACCCATTATCAAAAGAAACAGTTGCCGTTGGGCGGTTAGTGTACCTGTAATTACCCAGGTTTGCGGCAAAGAGCGCTGAGAATGCGGAACTAAGTTTTACTTCAGCGCCTGCCTCTATTCCCTGATGGGTTTTATTTATGTTGTACATCACATAATTAACAAGAGTGCGGTAATCATCATGATAGAAGCTGGTAATTTCACTCTGATCAGTAAAGATGGTGTGGTAAGCGGTGATTCTTGCTTTTACCATGGGTGCACGAAGGTGATAGCTCAGTTCACCACTGAATATTTTCTCGCTCTTAAGTCCCGGTGTTACATCATCACGCGTTCGTGGTGAGAGGTATGAATTGCGCATGTATGGGGCTCTGGTCATGTAAGCTATGTTTGCTTCAATAAAATGGCGACCGGTTGCTTTATAGGTAGCTCCTCCTTTAAGGGCATAATCAAAAAAGTTCTGTTTTTCTGAATTACCAAAAGAGTTCTCCGGATGAAGTCCGGTTTTCATTAAACCTTCGCGCCAGAATGAAGTATAGGATAGTTGCAGCCCACCGTAATAATCGAGTTTTTGGGTTGAGAACCGGGCTACCGTCCATATATTCCCGCTATTTTGGTGTAGTTTATAATTGTAACCGAATTTGTCACCAACTTTCACTATTCTGTAAGGATTATTAAGGTCACTCTGTGCAGTGGAGTCATTGCCGGGGAAATCCCTTTCAGCAAACTGGTCAATGTCAACCCAGTATTCTCCGCCGAGTAAATCATCGAGTTCCTTGTAATAACTGCCTGTAAAGGATGATAGTTCCACACCCCCGTCAACTTTTATATTTTCATTGACTTCGTGATTGATAACTGACGACAGGTTCACTTGTGACTGGTCGTTATGGCGGTTTTCAATGATGTAACGTGCCTGTTTGCCTTCTGTATTAGCCAGGTAATTAGTCTGGTAAAGTTTGTTCCAGTCAATCTGGTTCACGGATGGGTCATTTTGCCAGTCCTCGGTAATCTGTGCTGCAATGGAAGGATCATAATCCGTAGATGGATACCAACTTGGCAGGTAGCGGTAGTAATCAGGCCTTGGGTCGGCCGAATTATACCAGTTTAAAGCCGTAGTACCGGTTTCGCCAAATAAGTATGACAGTGCACTGGTAACCTGAGTATTTCTATTAACATTCCAGTAATCGTTAAGGATGAGCAATGGCTGGTTCATTATTCGTTCTTTAGCATTCCGTTTTTCATCCTTCTGATATCCCCAATTAGGGTTGTAATAATTATTATCCGTAAGGTCATAAACTTCCTGAGTAGAACCTCCCTGCATGCCCCGTCTGACGGGTGCATCAAGGGCAGTAAATCCGAGCGTGTGCTTATCACTCAACTTTTTCTCTAAGCCTAGAAACCAAGCATAAGCATCATAATGGGTACCATCAACATAGCCTTCCTGTCCCCAGCGTCGCGAAGCGCTCAGGGTGAGTGCCCAGCCATTGTCCATCATACCGGTTGAATGGGTTAGTTGGAAGCGGTTGGTGTATGTACGGTTAGCTGCGCTGTAAGTAAGCTTGGTTTGTTCGCGTTGTTGCGAAGCGCGGGTAATGATGTTGGATGCACCACCCAGGTTGCCGAATGAGAAGCTTGAAGGGGCAAGGCCACTGACAGATACCTTATTACGGGTAGCATCATTCAATCCTCCCCATATAGCCCAGGTGGTACGTCCGTTTTCAGCATCGTTAACAGGACTATTGCCTATGTAAGTAGTGTTCAGGTCATTGTCATAACCCCTCATCCTGAAATAGGCTGAACTAAAAGTAAAAGAAGCTCTTGAAACGAACACATCATTAGAGGAGCTTAACAGTCCCGATATGTTCTGATCTCTTGAACCATCATCAGCATCCAAATTACCCAGGTTGATTTCAGCCAATCCTGAATTCAGGTCTGACACTGCCGAGGGATTCATGGCAATAGTACCCAAATCAACAGTGGTATTGACTTTTATCTGCATGGTTAATTCTTCATAGCCATAAAGTGCAAAGTCAATCACAGCATCACCTGGTGTGATACCCTGAAGTTCAAAGGTACCATCTGAACGACTGACAGTCTGTTGGGTGCCTATTCGCACCGTCACAGCAGGCAGGGTGTTGCCTTTTTCGGCATCAGTTACCCGTCCGGTAACTGTCAATGTCTGGGCATATAGTCCTGACATTGGTCCCAACACCAGCAGAATTAGCAGTATTCTTTTGATCATGAATGGAGTGGTTATATAGTGTTAATAATTGTGTGATTCAATGTGTGAAATTAGTATTTTTTGGGAAATGCAAAGGAATAAAAAATTAAGTAATGTTTTAGTCTGATCTGATGAATTCCAAGTTTTTACGCTCTGTAGAAGGTCAAACGTCAGTAACTGCCTTTAATAGGAATAAGTGATGGGTGCGTCATCGGTTTATTGATGACTTTATGATCTAAATGAATGAGTTATAAACTTTTATTGTTAACACAGAAGGTATTGACTTTGCACGCCCCTTAAATGTAAATTGGTCTATATTTGCAGGAACTTTTACAGGTCAACTTTTTAATAACGATAATATTAAATCCTGATATGGCTATACTTTCCCGATGCAGGCACCTGTTGCTTGCCTTTACCCTGATGTTTGTCATTACGTCAAGTAATGGTTTCGCTCAGGGAAAATCAAAAGTTGCTACTATTGCTTTTTATAATCTTGAGAACCTGTTTGATACCATCGACAGCCCTAATACGAATGATGTTGAGTTTCTGCCAAATGGAACCAATCACTGGACCGGTGAACGCTATGAAACGAAGCTGCATCATATGGCAGAGGTTATTTCAGGTATTGGTAGTGAGATTGTAAAAGGCGGTCCAACCATTCTGGGGGTCTCTGAAATTGAGAATCGTCAGGTGCTTCAGGACCTGATTGATACTCCTCCATTAAATACTTTAGGATATGGGATTGTGCATTATGATTCGCCTGACAGGAGAGGGGTTGATGTTGGCCTGTTGTATAAAAAAGCATCTTTCGAAGTGATCAATTCTACATCCAACAGATTACACATGCCCGGTAAGTTGGATTGGTACACTCGTGATCAGTTGGTAGTTTCCGGCAAACTGGACGGTGAACTGGTACATATTATTGTGAACCATTGGCCATCAAGAGCAAGTGGACCTGAATACAGGGAAGAAGCGGCCAAACTCTCCCTTGCACTCAGTGATTCAATCAGGAAAGTACATCCCGGCGCCAAGATTATTATTATGGGCGATTTGAATGATGACCCTATTGACCGCAGTGTTTATAAGGTTTTAGGCGCTAAGGGGAAAGCCGGAGTCGTTAAGCAAAACGACTTTTTCAACCCCATGTACCAACTTTTTAAAGATGGTATCGGATCATTGGCTTATAGGGATGCCTGGAATCTTTTTGATCAGATTATCATTTCAGCCCCCTTGCTCCAGGGCGACGGCAATGGTTGGAAGTTCCTGAAGGCAAAAGTATATAATGAGAAATTCCTGATCCGGAAAGACGGGCCTTATGCCGGTTATCCACTACGTACTTATGCCGGTGGCGCATATGCCGGAGGATACAGTGACCATTTCCCGACCTACATATTCGTTGTTAAAAAATCTAATTGAATCAGGCAATGAAGCAGGATCTGCTGAAAAACTCCACCTTTGACTATCCTGGGGCTTATGGGTGTCCGACCGGTGGAAATGATGCCAATGTGCTTAAAATAAATATTGCATATCTCATCCCATGGAATTAATCGTATCAATACTATCCAACGGTTTCCTGGGTTAAGCGAACGTTCAAAGGGTGTCTCAAATCCTTCAAGAGACAACTGCGTCGGACTGACATATTTGGGAGTCGGTGCAAGCTTTTTATGGGTCTTACTCATAAATCCATGCATTAGTTACCCCAAATATAGCAACAATCCGCTAGCAGACAAGGCTTTTTTACTTTATCAGCAGACCCTATTTAAGTCGCATCAGTGACTTGAATTTAGGCTAATATAAAGTATCCATGACAACACGTTATAACTAGTTACATATATAACATTAGTAATAATTAAAGTCATCTCACTTCAGATAAATTATCAATAAAATAATTGTAGTCCAAAAGGTTTGCATATGAATATGTAAATTTTTCTCTTTCTGAGAAAATAAAATCAGGATTGGAAATATTGAATAACACTTTCTTTCGTGCTTCAACTATTGTGCCCAATCCAATGGATATTCGTTGGGAGTTAATTCTATCTATTGATTTATCAGGTAAGTTAAAAAATCCACATTTGTAGTAACAAGTATCGTTGCTTTTATATTCTGCCTTAACAAGGCCAATCAGGTCGGTACCGAAGATATTAACTCCTATACTTTGTTCCAAATAGTTTGCAGCTTTTGGAATTCTAATTAAACCCTGCTCTAGTGCTTCCCAAATTACCATACTGAAATCAACTCTATTATTGCAAAACGGTTTAACATGATTGTGTATAACAATTATTTCCCAAGGCAGGGCCATCAAAAGATTATTAGAAACACCTACTGTTTTTTCTGAGGGGAATCCATACATATCAATTAAAGTATTCAAAAATTTTCCGTTTGTATAATCCGTTTTACACAAGGTATCCCTGTTTTTGATCCAATATAATGAGTCTTTCCTAAAATATTGATCACTTATCAGGAGTGAATCATAGATGTCTTTTAGTTTATAGTTAATTTCAACTGAAACATGTTTCAGCTTGCGTAAAAGATCAGCATGGTGTTTTGCATCTAGTAAATTTACTGTTTTGTTATTTTCAAGCAGTTTATAATCATATCCTTTTCTAACAACATTTACTAATAAAGATTCAACATTATTATAATCGCCTGTATTTAATGCGCACATTGCTGCATTGTATTGATCAATTGCAAATGGCTCA
>JBAXYX010000105.1:0-8526 GCA_041670625.1 Lentimicrobiaceae bacterium
AAAGTCAGATACTGTGATTATCAAAAAAGAGTATGTACCCATTAAAAAGGGAGATATTTTTGGTAACCATATCATACTGAGTGCTGAGATGAACCAAACATTAAAATTTGAAATCGGAGTGTCAGCAAACTGGATGTTTCCTAATACCTCTTATGATGCTTCATCAGAGTTCAGCCAAAAACTTGATGAATATAATAAGTCGTTTTCTGATTATTCATTTTCTGGCTCAGCAGGTATTGATGTCAGAAGCTCAATCGGGCATTGGACTATTTCATCGGGTGTTGCTATTACTTCATTCGGACAGAAACTTGATTATTCTTATTTTATAAAAACAGGGGGTTATTACCAAAAGGATACCCTTGATACATACTATTCACTAAACGGTAATGATACAGTTTGGTCTTACCTGGTTGATACTAACTATATTCCTGTTGATAACCAGCTTTTTAAATACAGGATCAACAACCACATGCGATGGCTTGAAGTGCCAATTTATGTTCAATATAATTATGGGGTGGGTTCAGCTTTGCTTTTTATAAAAGGTGGTCTGATTCCTGGTTTCTTTATTAGTTCAGATGGACAAAGCATCCTTTTAGATGGTGACGGCACCACTCCATTATCACAAATAAAAACTAATAAAGTCATCTTATCTTATCTTACCTCGATTGGGTTAGCTGTTCCTATTGGAAGAAAAACAACTTTTGTATCCTCGTTGTTCTATAGGGGTCAATTTGAAAGTATTTATAAAGATTTTCCTATTGATATGCGCATTTCAGCCTTTGGACTAAATGCAGGAGTTGTTTATAAGCTTTATTGATTTTTTTACAATTTAATCAGGTAAGATGAATAAAAAACACCGGGGGTGTTTCTATTTATCTTATTTTTGGTTCTCATAATAGGTATATAGAGAAGTTAAATGATTCACTCAATCAAGAAACTGATTTCAGTATGTGTGCTCACTATTCTGATGAGTGGTTCGTATTTATGCGCCAATGAATACGTTGGAGGTATAATTACTGCAAATACTACCTTCACTCCCTCTTTGAATGATTATATTGTAATAGAATCCTTAATAATACCTGAAGGAGTTACACTTACCATTTTGCCCGGTACCAGGCTTAAATTTATGGTAGGTAGTTCCATTCAGGTAAATCAGGGTAACCTTATTGCTCAAGGAACCCTTGAAAAACCTGTCATTTTTGAGGCTTTTGATCCTGTTGGTACTCATGAAAAGATATGGGAAGGGATATTTTTCAATAATGCTCAATCAGTAATTGATGAAAACAACCAATACATAAGTGGTTCAAGACTGAAATATGCTGAAATATCAGGAACAACTACCGGGCTGACCTTAAATGATACCTCAGTGCTCATCACAGAGCATATTAAAATTGAAAACTGTAATTTCGGGATTCAACTACAAACATTTTCAAGGCTGTTACTCTCTGAATCAATGATCAATTCATGCAGCTTTGGCGTTTCCATTCGTACCTCAAGTGATAACCGGATTACTAATTGCAATATTATCAATTGTGATATAGGCATCAACTTCGCTTCAAACCATATCAGCAGAAATAACCTTATTGAAAATAACAATATCAGTTACAACAGAAATGTCGCTTTATTTTTGGGCCCTGGCAGTAGTGGTATTCAATATAACTATATTGTGGGTAATACAGTGACAAATAACAATATCGGATTGCATATAGGCAATAGCGGAGCAGGCGACAATGGGTACAATGTGGTTTCACACAATATAGTACAGAATAATGATATTGGAATAAGGGTTTCGCAGGATAGGGATACCCTTGACAATAATTTAGTAGAAAATAACGGCAATGGAATTTTCCTGAGTAAAGCTTCCTTCAATGATATCAGGAATAACATTATCAGGAACAGCTCAGAATGGGCCGTCACTCTTACGGAAAAATCAAACGGAAATATATTACAGCAAAACAATATTTACAGCAATCATTCTGCAATAAAAATCACTTTCAGGAATGAAAGCCAATCAATCAACAATACTATAAGGAATAATAGTATTATTAATAATCAGCAGGAAACCTTCCTTATCGAATCAGGCCCTCAGCAAAGTATAGAGTTCAATACCATCATTGCATTGCGTGATACTGCATCTTTTATTAACAGGCATCCTGCTGATGTATGGGCGATGAACAATTATTGGGGAACTGTTGATACTATCCGAATTGATTCTATCATTTCTGATAAGTATGATTATGCTCAATTCGGGGAGGTAAAATACAAGCCATTTTTAGAAATTCCTACTCCTGAGAGTCCTATATCTCAACCAACTATGGTTGTAAAACGATTAATAAAAAATGAAGTTTTGGTTACATGGAATATCAATAAAGAATCAGACCTGGCAGGCTATAAGGTGTATTATGGAAGTGATCCGGTTCAGGTTATCAATAATTCGCTTGACACTTCTATAGTGATTTCAGGAATAATGCTCACCGAAACAATAAAAGTTACTGCTTATGATTCACTGGCCAATGGCATAAGTGACATGCTTCAAGGGCATGAAAGTGCTTTTAGTTATGCCATTGCAGGCCCTTACGCCGGTGAAGATAATTCAATTTGCGGTGACGAAATTTATTTTACAAGTGCTGCAACCGCTATTGATTATCAATCGATTCAATGGTTATCAGAAGGCGATGGTTCCTTTGCGGATGTGTCGATGTTGCATACTTATTATATTCCCGGCCCGGCTGATATAGAAGCCGGTTTAGTTGATCTTTCATTAACACTGGTTACTAATTCAGGAGTCAGCCTGTCAGATAAATTGCATCTGTTGCTTCTTGATCATCCTATACTTAATGCTGGCAATGACACCATTATTATAGGTGAGTCAACTTATTCTACGGAGAAAGCAATTGCACTTGAGTACACTGAATTGGAATGGTCTACTTCAGGCGATGGTATCTTTGAGGATCCGGATACCTTAATTACAAACTATACTCCCGGAAATGAAGATAGAGAAAGAGGTTGGGTTATACTTACGCTTAAGCTGAGTTCAGGATGCGGAGAACTGGTGGATTATTTTAAACTAACTTTAATACCCGGTTATGATATCTCAGGAACCATCGTAAAAGAATCATCTCCGGTTAGTGGAGCAATTATTGTAGCTTACAGTAAAATTAATGAAAATACCAGAGCAACAACTATCACTACCTCTGACAATCAGGGCTATTTTAACCTGTTGGATATGCCTGAAGGCGATTATTACCTGTATGCTATTCCTGACCCGATGTTATATAAAACCCATATACCTACCTATTATGCATCAAGGTTCAATTGGCATGATGCTTACCTGGTGCCACTTAAGACTGACATTTATGATGTAGATATCGAGTTAAAGCACCTTGATTTAGTTTTGTATGCAGGTGATGGAAGTATAAGTGGTATTTATAATTATGATGGAGAGCCTCAGTCAGATAATGGAGTATATAACCGGGTATGGTTTGGTGATATTTCTGCTGGTATGGTTTGGAATCAACAAGAACCATACCCTGCTTCAAATCATGTAGTGCTTTTAATGAATCCTGATCTGACAAAAATATTAGGATGGACCCTGACAGAACCAAACGGTACCTTTACATTTGCGAATTTGCCTTATGGGGCCTATAGATTATGGGGAGAGAAAGCAGGGTATACCAATAAGCTTTCTTCAATAATTTATTTAACACCTGATCAAAAGGAGGTGACGGATATTGAATTAAAGGTAAACCAGCAGAATAAGATGATAGAAGCTAATATCCCATTAAGTGATCATCTTGGTTCAGCACAGGTATTTCCAAATCCGGCCACTAAGCAATTCAACATTGATATAAGGGGTTTTGAAGGTGAGGAGTATGTTGAAATATGCCTGATAGATGAAAAAGGTACTTTAGTAATGGCAAAGAGAGTTCAGAGAACCTCACAAAATAGTTTTGGGCCGGTAGATATTTCAAATTTGCATCAGGGAATCTATTGCTGCATCATCAAAACAACTAATCATAAGGTAGTGGTTAAGCTGGCTGTAAAATGATGGAGTTGAAGGGAAATAGAAGTAAGTGGTTAAGTGGGTTTTGAATAGAATAGAGATACTACCGACCCGTATTTTGACACTTTGCCGGTCCATAAAAAATATTTAAAAAAAAGTACAATTTTCTTTAGGGTAAAAGGCGTTTTTTTTGTCTTATAAGTATAAGAATAATCCTAATTTTGTAATAGAATATTTTAAAGAGTAGGTTTGAATAAATAAATACTAGTACTACTACTACTACTGAATGCATTTTAGCTCGTTGGTAATTAGGGCCTGTGCTTAGAGCAACGCCTGATTCATTACCGTAAACTTCCACCGCTATTGCAGTAATTTAATTTTATTGATAATAAAGCAAAATAATGCAAAACATTACCAACCTTTATTTTACTACAGTTTTTCCTACCGGAAGGATACCATCTCATGTATATATTTTACCTGTTCAAACAAAAGAAAGGAGGAATAGCCGGATAAAGAAATAATTAAGAGTACGCTAAAAAATCTGATGGGATTTCCTGAGTGAAATTCTAAAAGTATAGAATTCAATTTCTACAATTAGTATTAACGCAAAAATGTATTATGAAAAACACTACAAAATGGAGACAACATAAGTGGCTACTTATGTTATTGTGCTTTTTCATGACTCTGGGAGTATCAGCACAACAAGTACTGCTGACCGAGAGCTTTGAAAACGGAGGCTCAATACCTGCGGGTTGGAGCAATGAAATTGTTGCAGGGAATGATGCATTATCATTTGTTCAAACTACTACCAGCCCATCAGGGTTTACTGCTTTTGATGGAGCTTACATGGTAAAATTTAATTCTTATAGCTATTCCACTGCTGTTAATCGTTTAAGAACCACCAACAGCTTTTCAACCGTTGGTTTGCAAAATATTACGGTTGAGTTTGCCTGGTTGGAAAGTACTTCATATCCAAGCAATATGGACAATGTTATTGTTCAGTGGTCAAATAATGGTACCACATGGAATGATGTTGATACATATGTCAGGCCTGGTGTTGCTGATGCCTGGGTGGTAAAAACAGATTTACTGCCTTTAGAAGCAAAAAATCAGCCAAAATTGTATTTGGCATTCCAATTTACATCAGCCTGGGGCAACAACTGTTACCTTGATGATGTAACTGTAACGGCTGATCCTCTTACATCACCGGTTACCATGAATATAGGTACTGGTACTATTACTAAATCATATCCCTATTACACTTTTTATGAAGATGCTCGTACCCAAATTATATATACGGCTGCTGAGATTACTGCAGCCGGTGGGGTACCTGGCAAAATTACTGCATTAGGATTTAATGTTTCCAGCAGGGATGCTGAACCAATGTATGGTTTCAGTATTGATATGCAAAACTATGCCGGCAGTACAATTAGTGCAGCAGTTACAAGCGGTTGGACTAATGTATATTCGGGAACATACACCATACCATCAACAGGATGGCACATGATTAATTTCACTACTCCATTTATATGGGATGGTACATCTAACCTACTCATTAATGTCTGTTTTGACAATGATGATTATTCCAGCAGCTCATCTGTGTATTCGTCAGTTGCTCCTGATTTAACCTGGCACCGTCATACGGATGGTGTTGAAGGATGTGGCATAACAGGTTCAAACGCAGCTGTAGAAAGACCAAATATCCAGATGATATTAGAACCTGATTTTGCTCTCCCCAAAGGTATTATGCAAGGTTTTGTAACCAATGCCTATGGTGTTCCATTACCTGACGCAACGATTTATGCCGAAGGGGAATTTCATAATTATACAACAACCTCAGGGCCTAACGGCGCTTATTTGTTAAGTGACATTGATGTTGGAACTTATAAATTAACCGCCGGTAAAGCCGGATATAATATTGTAACCATTGAAGATGTAATTGTATTTGAAGGACAAATTACGAATCAAAACATAGCACTTACTCAACCGTCAATTGCTGTTACACCAAATCCATACAATGTAACACTGAATCCGAATGAGTATCTGGATGGAGCCTTCGAGATCACTAATAATGGTACAGGGCCTCTTATGTGGAATGCTGAAATAGTATTTCCTGAAAAAGCAACTTCAAACATATACCCTGACTACCTTTCAGTGAGAGGCGATCTGCCTGCGGTAGATGAACCTGTCTCTGCCGGAGTAGCTCCTCACCCTGCTCTATATGCATCTGACAATAATATGCAGCTTCGTGATCCCGGTGATATTGCATATTGCTATGTAGCATCTCCCGGATCGGGTTCATTAGATGCAGGGCCGGGTTCATTTTTACTGAACGCACCCGGTACTATTACTCGTTTTGGTAATGCTATTACTGGTACTGATGCATTTGTAATGGCTGCTGATTGGGCTAATGGCATTTGGTACGGAGTTAACTATGCAGGTAATGCTTTCGTGACTATTGACCCTGTTACCGGTGCATATACAGCGATTGGTACAACCGGTGGCTTTTCAGGTATTTCATACAACGAACAAAACGATAAAATGTATGGACTGACCTTTGAAGGATCATTACAAACCATCAACCTTCTTACCGGTGCTACAACTAATGTAGGCTCGGCAGGAACAGACGGCTTTATTGATTTTACAATTGATAACGATGGGATGGGTTATGCTGTTAACATTGTTACTGATGAATTCGGAACAATTAATCTGGAAACAGGTGCTTGGGCATCCATTGCTCCTCTGGGATTTAATGCCAATTATGCCCAGGGTATGAGCTGTGATCACTCAACCAATGAAATTTATTACGCAGCATATGATGCATCAGCAGGAGGCAAGTTACTCCTTATGAATAAGGAAACTGGTGCTTCTTCTTTAATTGGAGCATTCCCAGGTGGCGCTGAAATTGACGGATTCGCTATCCCGGGCAATCCCAGTGGTGCATGGCTGACTTTAGGTCAGTATGCCGGTGTTGTTAATGCTTCCTCTAATTTTGCTCTTCCTGTTTATTTTAGTGCAGAAGGAACAGAAGCAGGACAAGTGTACACTGCCGATGTGGTATTTACAAGTACTCCTGATGTTGGAACAAGAACAATTCCCGTTACTATGGTTATAGCCGGTCCGGCACTTGATTTCCCGGAAGACTTAACAGCGGTATTGTCCAATCCAATTACCGGACAAGTTAACTTATCATGGACATTTACACCCACTGAAGCTTTTGTTAATTTTGTCATAAAGCGCGATCAAGCAATTATTGGGTATTCAACAACCAATACCTTCACAAATATTCTGCCTGCATTTGGTACTTACAACTATACCGTACAGGCTGTTTATGAAGAAGGTTCATCATTGCCGGCAGGCCCGGTAGAGGTTGAATGGCCAAATCCAACTATGGAAGTTGATCCATTGTATATCTATGATGAAGTATGGGTTGACAACCAGGTTGTTCAAACAATCAAAATCAGCAATACAGGTGAAGGTACGCTTGCATTCAGTTTCCCTGAATGGGTACCTGAAGACGGCAGCACTCATGCTCCATTGGCTTATTGTTCAGCCAGCGGAGGTTGCGATGAATACATTTCAAGGTTACAATTTGCAACTATTGATAATGCATCCAGTTGCGGAGGCTATTCCGACTTTACAAGTGTTTCAACTGATGTTGAAATGGGTGAGACTTACCCATTAACAATTACTAATCCAAGTTCATACAGTGCTGACATTGCCGGGGTATGGATTGACTGGAATCAGAATGAATTGTTTACTGATGCCGGTGAGTTCCTTGCTCTTACCAGCAATGGAGGTGGGGCGTCATTTACCGGAAACATATTGATTCCTGAGAATGCACTTCCCGGACCTACTCGTATGAGAGCAAGAGTACAATTTAGCGGAACATTATCCCCTTGTGGTACAACTTCGTATGGTGATGTTGAGGATTATACCCTTAATGTAACTTTGCCAACCTTTATTGTTAACGTTAATCCTGCATCTGGAACAATTCCGGCAGGTGGCAGCAAAACAGTTTCAATTACATGGGATGCAACAGGATTTGATCCGGGCGCTTCTTATATGGAGGATCTGGTTGTTGAATCAAATGATTTAAACCATCCAAGCATAACCATTTCCAATGAAATGTTTGTATATGTTCCCGCTCAATTGGCAGGTACAGTTACCGATATTACAACCGGAGAACCTCTGAGTGGTGTAACTGTAACGGCTGCTCCGGCAGGTGAATTCAGTACTTACACTTTAGATGATGATACCTATGAAGGAGGTTATGGCTACGGTGCAGGTAATACAGGTGGTATTGGCAATTTATTTGAAAATACTGATGAAGGATACCTGACAAGTGTTGATGCATACTTCTATGGTGGTAATTCAATGACAATGCCATTAACAATCAAGGTGTTTGATGCAACTCAGACCCTGATAGGAACATCTGCACCTGTTACGATTACCGATGCAGGTTGGTACACTTTTAATTTCGACAATATTCCATATTCAGGAGATTTCTATGCAGTAGCATT
>JBAXYX010000106.1:0-8504 GCA_041670625.1 Lentimicrobiaceae bacterium
CCGCAAGCTCCAAGCACCATTGCAAGTATATTATTGCCAGTCGAAGATGAATTTTGATCGATCTATTCGGAAATTAGGATATTATTCTGGGCTGATTTTCAGTTTGTGAATTATTCAGGTTAGAAATAGGAAAGCAAAGTTAACACAAAAGAGCATATAATGCCAATTGTATTGATCCTGTCAGCCGAGTTTTGCCAAAGCGCCTTTAATCCTTAAAGCTGCTTCCCTAAGGTCCTTTTCAGAAGTTGCATAGGATAACCTGATGCAATCAGGATTACCGAAGGCTTCACCGGGTACGGTAGCCACATAAACGGTATCAATGATATAGTTGCACAGGTCAGCACTGTTGGAGATGGTTTGATTGCCGTACTTCTTTCCAAAATAAGCAGTTACATCAGGGAAGAAATAGAAAGCGCCTTCAGGAAGGTTGGTTACGAAACCGGGTATTTCACGCAGCAAGTCAAAAAACAGATCTCTTCTTTTTTTGAATACGCTGACCATATTTTGCAATTCGTCTGATTCAGCAGGATCAGTCATAAGGGCTGCCACCGCAGCTTTCTGCGAAATACTGCTGGCGCCGGAAGTCATCTGGCCCTGAAGTTTATCACAGGCTTTTGCTATTTCAGGTGAGGAAACGGAATAGCCTAAACGCCACCCGGTCATAGCAAAACCTTTGGAGACCCCATTGATGATAATCACCCTTTCCTTAAGTGCCGGGAACCGGGCGATAGATTCATGTTTTCCTTTAAAGTTGATCAATTCATAGATCTCATCAGAAATGATATAAATTTCAGGGTGTTGTTCAAATACGACAGCCAATGCAGCCAATTCGTTATGTGAATAAACGGAACCGGTAGGGTTACAGGGGCTACTGAAAATGAACATCCGGGTTTTAGCAGTGATGGCCTCTTCCAATTGCTGCGGTGTTATTTTAAAGTCAGTATCAACCTTAGCTTGGATGGTTACATTTTTCCCACCTGCAAGCTTAACGAGTTCCCTGTATGTAACCCAGTATGGGGCGGCAAGAATTACTTCATCACCGGGGTTTACCAGACTGAGTATAGTATTGGCGAGTGCCTGTTTGGCGCCGGTTGAGATGACTACCTGATCAGGTGTGTAGTCCAGATTATTGTCACGTTTTAGTTTTAAACAAACTGCTTTGCGTAAATCAAGATAGCCACTTACAGGTGTGTAAAAAGTGAAATTTTGCTCAAGAGCTTTACGGGCGGCTTCCTTGATATATTCAGGTGTGTTAAAATCAGGTTGCCCAATGCTGAGATTGATTACATCAATACCTGTTTCTTTTAATTCGCGACACTTTCTGGTCATTGCCAGAGTTTCAGATTCAGATAGCCGGTTAATTCTTTCAGAAAGCATGTTTTTTACGATTGTATGCATAACACAAAAATCCGTTTAAAATTAATCAGGCAAATTAATGAAAAATAAACGCCTTCTGCAAGTATTATAAGCTTAAAAATGGAAGAATTTCCGATCTTTGCATCTTCATTAACACAGAGCTTATGATATTGCTTAGAGATTTTCTTTTATTATTGATTCCGGTTATTGTTGTTGTTTTAGGTTCATGGCTGGTTATGCGGTATTATGTTAAATCAGAAAAGGACAAGCTGGTAGTGAAGATCGGGTTAAAGAATAAAACACTCATCACACCTGTCCGCCTACAGGCTTATGAACGTATTGTTCTGTTGCTTGAAAGGATGGAACCCACTCAGATCATCATACGGAATATTACATTAGGACAAACAGCATCACAATTGCATCAGTCGCTTGTTGGTAATATCCGTGAAGAATTCGACCATAACCTGTCGCAGCAACTTTACATTTCATCCCAGGCATGGAATATGATAAAGCATGCCAGAGAAACAACTATAGCAGCCATTAATGATACGGCTTCGAAAGTTTCTCCTGATGCCCCGGCTTCTGATCTTGCTCAATTGTTGTTTGAAGATGAAATACAGACTGAAATTTCAGGTTTGAATCAAGCCCTGGAATTCGTAAAAGATGAAGCCCGCTTACTATTTTAATTCTAAATCTTTCAAATTGAGAATTGCCAGTGTCTAAACTGTTTCGATCATCAGTATTTACAGGTTCCATTGCCATCTGCCTGGCAGCAATTATGTGGGGACTGGATGGTATTGCCTTAACCCCTCATCTCTTTAATCTTAACATTAGTTTTGTAGTGTTCATTGTACATTTTATTCCATTTGTACTGATGAATTTGTTCCTGTTCCGTGAATACAAAAAATTAAAGCAGTTTACGGGGAAAGAGATACTGCTGCTTTTGCTGGTTGCCCTGACAGGCGGAGCAATTGGAACCATGGCAATTGTAAGGGCGTTGTTTTTAGTGAATTTTCAGGACTTATCAATTGTTGTATTGCTTCAAAAACTGCAACCTGTTTTTGCCATAGCACTGGCATTTATATTTCTGGGAGAGAAAATGCGTAAAAACTTTACGTTATGGGCATCTCTGGCTATTTTGGCCGGTTACTTTATGACTTTTGGTTTTAATACGCCAAATATAGGAGCGGGATCCAAAACGGCGTTAGCAGCAGGTTATTCAGTACTGGCTGCATTCTGTTTTGGCTCTGCCACAGTGCTCAGTAAAGGTGCCATTAAAAGAATGTCGTTTTATACTGCCACTTTCTTTCGTTATGGTTTTACCACACTGATTATGCTGATTATTATATGCCTGACCGGTAATCTGGATGAAATACAGATGGTGACCCCGAATAACTGGATTATTATACTCATCATCTCCATAACAGTAGGCTCAGGTGCTATTTTCCTTTACTATTTCGGATTACGCAAGGTGCCGGCTATGATTTCAACTATTTGCGAACTTTGTTATCCACTTTCAGCGATTGTTTTTGACTACCTTTTCAACGATAAAATCCTGAGTACTGTGCAATGGATCAGTGCAGCGGTGATGCTGTTTGCTATTATCAGGCTGACCCTGTCCCCTAAAGTAGAGACAGAACAGCAAAAAGCTAAATTTTAACCTCCAACCTTAAGATATTATATCGCATATATGCCTGCCACTATCAGTTAACAGCATTCCCTGAATATAGGTGTAATGTTACCAAAGTCAGATTAATTCAGGTAAAATTTTCATTGGTTTATTACTGTTGATTATTGGTGTAATCATACCAACGTCAGATTGCTTGCAGTAGCTTTAGCGGCACGAATACAATGATTATGTGAAGAATTCAAACAATAGACAGAGTATATTTATTCAGAATTATTGCTGTTTGGTAAAAATGAGTAGGGCAAAAAATCAGGGCTGTTTTCCTCTCTTGGAATCCAGCCCTTTTTACTTCCCTTGCAGTTGCCAAATCCAAAAGGAAATATTTAGGAGCAAAAATGCATATTTTACCGGATAGCCGCTCTATGCATAACTATTAAAATTGACCGATGTTCAAGAAATAGCGTGATTAAGTCTAAAAGGAGGTCACGATCGTTATACCCAAAAACTTGATGGTTACTCTGCCAACCCGAATTTGCCATTCGTTCAAATTCTTAGTTAGCACGGATTAAATATGAACTTAACACGGATTAAACACGGACTTAACACGGACTATATACGCATAAATGCGTCTGAAGCTCGTATTTAATCCTAATAGAGTACGCTTTGGCACGATATTTGATGTATATTATGATGTATATTATTTTACTTAATACGGAAAATAAATGACCATCGCAAGAAAAGGAGAAACTATGTCGGGCCCCGTCGGACAGGTGGTAGTGAGTAGGGAGTGGTGAGTGATAAGTAGTGAGTGATGTGACTTGTCCTGAAATAAGTTTACATAAAAAGTAAACTAAAACGATTATGAAGAAGATTGTAAACAAATTACCGGACGATTCAGCGTGCTGATTACTGATTGCTAACTGCTTTTCAGAAAAGGCATGGCTATAAACCATTCATAAGTTTAATCCTTCATCTCCAGAATCGTCTCTTTTTGATTAGAGGGGCTTGCTTTTCAAAAAAATAGTTCGGATTACCATTTTACGGACAATCTGAACCGATATTTTATGTTTTTACGTTTTTACCATACAGCAATAATTCAGAATGAACACGGATTGCCTGGATTGAAATCATTTTGTTGGATTGAAGTCATCAGGTTATCACATAGAATTGTGATTAATACAATGATTACCAGCAAATTGGAAATTTCAGGTTAAAGGTATAAAATGCCACTGTATTCATAATTTAAAACGATTATAAATTAGTTGCACTTCAAGAGTTTAAGCGGTAATTTGTAGGGTGATAAAGTAAAAATGAGTAATATTGCAGAGTATTTCAGAAATTCATGAAAGAGCTTGTAAATGAGTGTTTTAAATCAATAAAAGATATGACAAAAAAGAAAAATTTTGTTACATGTGACGGTAATTACGCGGCGGCACATATTGCCTACATGTTTAGTGAAGTAGCTGCAATCTATCCTATCACTCCATCCTCAACTATGGCTGAGTATGTTGATGAATGGGCAGCTAATGGAAGAAAGAACATTTTTGGAGAAACAGTCAAGGTTGTTGAGATGCAATCAGAAGCAGGAGCTGCAGGAGCCGTTCATGGTTCATTACAGGCAGGTGCTCTGACGACTACTTATACCGCTTCGCAGGGATTATTGCTGATGATTCCGAACATGTACAAAATAGCCGGGGAGTTACTACCGGGTGTATTCCATGTATCAGCTCGCAGCTTGGCAGCACAGGCTTTATCAATTTTTGGTGATCATTCAGATATATATGCTACCCGTCAGACAGGTTTTGCAATGCTGGCTACCGGTAGTGTACAGGAGATATTTGACCTTGCCGGAGTAGCTCATCTAGCTGCTATCCGTTCAAGAGTTCCTTTTGTTCATTTCTTTGACGGGTTCCGTACCTCTCATGAGATTCAAAAAGTAGAAGTTCCTGAACAGGAAGATTTAGCTGCTTTGATTGATCAGGCTGCTTTAAAAGAATACCGTGAACGTGCCTTGAATCCTGAACATCCTGTTACCAAGGGTACTGCTCAAAATCCTGATATCTACTTCCAGTCACGTGAAGCTGCTAACCGTTTTTACGATGCACTTCCTGACATTGTTGAAGATTATATGCAGCAGGTTTCAAAAATCACTGGTCGTGAGTATCATCCGTTTACCTATTATGGTGCTCCGGATGCTGAAAATGTATTAATAGCGATGGGTTCTATTACCGATACTATTAAAGAAGTGATTGATCACCTGAACACCAAGGGTGAAAAGGTTGGACTCGTTTCTGTGCATTTATACAGGCCATTCTCAACCAAGTACTTATTTAAGGTAATGCCTGCAAGTGTTAAGCGTATTTGTGTACTTGACCGTACGAAAGAACCGGGCGCTAATGGCGAACCACTTTATCTTGACATTAAAGAAGCATTCTATGATCGTCAGGAAAAACCACTTATTATTGGCGGACGTTATGGACTCAGCTCCAAAGATACTACTCCTGCCATGATGCTTTCGGTCATCAATAATCTGAAGATGAAAGAACCGAAAAATCGTTTCACAGTGGGTATTGTCGATGATGTTACTTTTACATCGCTTCCGTTATTACCTGAAATAGATCTTTCAACAAAAGGTACTTATCAGGCTAAATTTTATGGAATCGGATCAGACGGTACTGTAGGTGCCAATAAAAATTCTATTAAGATTATTGGTGATACTACCGATAAATATTGCCAGGCTTATTTCGCATACGACTCAAAGAAATCAGGTGGAATAACTGTTTCACACCTTCGTTTCGGTGATCAGCCTATCCGTTCACCATACCTGGTTAACACTCCTGACTTTGTAGCTTGTCATGTTCCGGCTTACCTGGAAAAATATGATATGCTGAAGGGTTTAAAGAAAGGCGGAACCTTCCTTCTGAACAGCACTTGGAACGAGAAAGAAACTCTTGACCGCCTCCCTGACACCATGAAACGCTATTTAGCAGAAAATGAAATCAATTTCTATATCATCAATGCTACAGAGATTGCTGAACAGATTGGTTTAGGTGGAAGAACGAATACCATCATGCAGTCGACCTTTTTCAAAATTTCAGAAGTAATTCCTTACAATATCGCTATTGACTACATGAAAAAAGCTGTTATCAAGAGCTTCGGTAAGAAAGGAGAAGATGTTGTAAAGATGAACAATGCAGCTATCGACAGGGGAGGAGAAGTTTTAAAAGTTAACATTCCTGCCAGTTGGAAACAGATTGTACCTGTTGCTAAAGAAGATGGCCGTGATTTACCTGATTTTATCAGAAATGTGATGGAACCGATGCTTGCACAAAAAGGTGATGATTTGCCGGTAAGCGCTTTCCTGGGCCGTGAAGACGGTACATTCCCTGCAGGTACCGCTGCTTATGAAAAGCGTGGTATTGCTGTTAACGTTCCTCAGTGGATGCCTGAAAACTGTATTCAGTGTAACCAGTGCTCCTTTGTTTGCCCTCACGCTTGTATTCGTCCATTCCTGATTAGCCAGGAAGAAATGGCTGTGTTACCTGCCGGTACCCCAACCTTAAAAGCTGTTCCCAAAACATTTGAAGGACTGCAATTCCGTATTCAGTTAAGTCCGCTTGATTGTACCGGTTGTGGTAATTGTGCTGACGTTTGCCCGGCTAAGAATAAGGCTCTCGTTATGTCACCACTTGAAGGTCAGATGGCACAAAGTGAATTATGGGATACGATTACTAAAAAGGTGACCTACAAGGATACTATCGCTCCTAAGGAACAAAATGTAAAGAACAGTCAGTTTGCCCAACCTTTGTTTGAATTCTCAGGCGCTTGTTCAGGATGTGGTGAAACACCATATGTTAAGCTGATTACCCAATTATTTGGTGATCGTATGATTGTGGCAAATGCAACCGGATGTTCTTCTATTTATGGTGGTTCAGCTCCTTCAACGCCTTATACCAAGAATGCAGAAGGAAAAGGTCCTGCATGGGGCAATTCACTTTTTGAAGATAATGCAGAGTTTGGTTTAGGTATAGAAACCGCTGTTAATAAAATGCGTACCAGGATTGAAGAAAAGCTTACTGTTATTGTTAATGGTGACTTTAATGCTGATTTGAAAGCTGCTGCTCAGGAATGGACTGCAGGAAAAGAAAACGCCAACCTGTCAAAACAGGCTACTGACAAAATCATGCCATTGCTTCATAAAGAAAAATCAGAATTAGCTAAAGAGCTGATTGAACTGAAACAGTACTTTATTAAGAAATCAATTTGGATGTTTGGTGGTGATGGTTGGGCATACGATATAGGTTATGGAGGATTAGACCATGTACTTGCATCGGGTGAAGATGTAAACGTACTGGTACTGGATACTGAAGTCTACTCAAATACAGGGGGACAGGCATCAAAATCCACTCCTGTTGGCGCTGTTGCTAAATTTGCTGCCAGTGGAAAGAAAATCCGTAAGAAAGACCTCGGCATGATGGCTATGAGTTATGGTTATGTTTATGTAGCACAGGTTGCTATGGGAGCAAATCAGAGCCAATACCTGAAAGCTGTACGTGAAGCTGAAGCTTACCACGGACCATCATTGATTATTGCTTATGCACCATGTATTAACCATGGAATCCATGCAGGTATGGGTAAGACACAAACCCATCAGGCTGATGCTGTTGAATCAGGATACTGGTCACTTTACAGGTACAACCCTATGTTGGAAGCTGAAGGAAAGAACCCATTCCAGATTGATTCAAAAGAACCTGATTATAGTAAATTCCAGAGTTTCTTAGCTTCGGAAGTCAGGTACACTTCACTCCGTAAGTCATTCCCTGCAGAAGCAGATCAACTGTTTGCTTCGGCTGAAGAAAATGCCAAATGGAGATATAATAGTTATAGACGGTTAGCCGCCGCAATATATGAGGCTAAATAATTTAAAGTGATTCTGTGACAAGGCCGGGATCATTTCCCGGCCTTTTTAATTTTTAAGGCCATGAAACAGGTATTGTATTTTGCAGTGATTATAATTGTCACTTTAAGTGGTTGTCGCAGAGGTGATAAAGGCGAAGATAAAGAACATACCGGAACTACTATACCGGCACAAAAGGAAGTACAGGCGCAAACAAAGTGCGACAGCATTTATTCAAAGGAGTATATGGTGCTTGGAACCCTTTATCAGCAGCAAGCGGCTGAATGTAGAGCTTTGTGCTACCAGGCATATAATATAGGGAAAATATTGATTGACGTTGATTTGAAAGATAAGAGTGTAGATAAACATCGAATAGTGGTGCTTGATATTGATGAAACAGTGCTGGATAACAGTCCTTACGAAGCCGAGTGTATTATTGGTAATTTTAATTATCCTGATCGTTGGGATGAGTGGTGCTTAAAAGCATCTGCCAAGGCGATACCGGGTTCCTTAAACTTCCTGAACTATGCGAGGGATTGCGGAATTAGTGTTTTTTATATTACCAACAGGAAAGAGCATTTGAAGGATGCCACTATAGCGAATTTGAAGAATCTGGGTTTCCCA
>JBAXYX010000107.1:0-8385 GCA_041670625.1 Lentimicrobiaceae bacterium
AGCTGTTCGCTTAGTCCCATCGCGTAAGCTCCATTAAGCGTGCAGGCATTAATTGCTTCGGCAGGTAATAAACGGAACATGATACATCCCATCGACAGGACCAATTGCATATTGCCCGAAGGGGATGACCCGGGGTTAAAATCGCTTGCCAATGCTACGGGTAAACCGGCATTGATCATTTTACGTGCCGGTGCATGATCCATATTAAGGAAGAATGCAGCTCCTGGTAACAGGGTCGACATTGTAGATGAATCAGATAAAATGGCTATTTCTGCATCGCCGGTATATTCCAGATGGTCAACTGAAAGTGCATGGTATTTAACACCAGTTTGTATACCACCAGAGTAACCCAGTTCATTGGCATGAATCTTTGGCTGCATTCCGTGGGCAATACCAGCCTCAAGCATCCTTGCTGTTTCCTTGGGAGTAAAGAATCCTTTATCACAGAAAACATCAATAAAATCAGCCAGTTTCTCTTCAGCCACCCTGGGAATCATTTCCTTAACAATCAGATCAACATAAGCACTTTGGTTGCCCCTGTATTCCTCAGGAACTGCGTGGGCACCCAGGAAAGTTGACTTTATGGTTAACGGGCTCATTTCTTTAAGCTTACGGATTACCCTGAGCATCTTAAGCTCATCTTCGGTATTCAACCCGTATCCGCTCTTTATTTCAATTGCACCGGTACCATAACTTATAACTTCTTCAAGCCTGGCCATGGCATCCTGCGTTAGTTCTTCCTCCGAAGCTTGGTGCAGTCGCTTGGCTGAGTTTAATATACCTCCGCCCCGTTCAGCTATCTCTTCATACGAAAGCCCTTTTATTTTATCAATATATTCTATTTCACGACTGCCTGCATATACCAGATGGGTATGTGAATCGCAAAAAGAGGGGAAGACCATCCTGCCGCTGCAATCAATGACTTCAGTATTTGAATTGTCTGTGTTTGCCGGTTCCCCTGTGCCATAACCTTCAATCTTATTTCCTTTTATAGATAACCAGGCATTGTTTAAAACTGAAAGGTTTGACATCGCGGGCCCTCTTTTAAGTAGCAAATCCTGCTCTTCTATGCCAACGAGTGTTTGTATGTTTTTTAAAATCAAGTTTTTAGCCATAATTCTAATGATTCAATTCTCTCTGCAAAGTTAGTAAAGCCTTTGAACATATCTTTAATTTGTTTTGCTAAAATGTGGAGTCGTCCCATTGAACCTAACCTGTTGGTTAAGAATATATAAGTATCTGTTATTGGCTTTTTTAGTAAAAATTGATTATCTTTGTTATTGTAGTTGTTTAATAAAATTTTAATCATGGAAATCTATAAAACAACAAAAATAGCATTCAGACTTTTTCTTTTTCTTTTTATTTCCTTTACAACCGTTTTACAGGCACAGTCGTATGACCGTAATTTTCAGGATGGCAAGGTCTATTTGAAATTTAAAGATTCACAGCCGGTCAATTTTACAGTGAACCAGGATAACAGTGTTGATATCAGCACTGTGCCCATTATCAGTGAGTTGGCTGTATCTTTTAAAGTATCCGCGTTAAGCAGGCCCTATTTCCTCAATAATGATCCTAAATTATTGAGGACCCTTCTGCTTGAGATAGAAGATTACAGCCAGGTTGACCAGGTTATTAACAATTTAAGGCAGCAGGAAGTCCTTGAATATGCAGAGAAAGTACCTCTTGATAAAATAGTGTATGTTCCCAATGATTCACTCTATAACATGTACAACGGGCCACAGAATTGGAACTGGCACCTTGAACAGATCATGGCTGAGCAGGCATGGAATGTAACACACGGATCTGCTGCAATAAAGGTTGCCATAGTTGATAATGCAGTATGGGTTGATCATCCTGATCTGGCTGACAAAATCATCGCCCAGAGGGATGTCTATTATAGTTCCGGTAGTGCTAATCCTCCTTCTACAGGTGACCCGTCAGAATGGTCTCATGGTACTCATGTTGCCGGCTTGGCAGGTGCCATGAGTAACAATACACTGGGAGTAGCTTCCATTGGCTTTGACGTTAGTCTTATTGCTATAAAGGCTTCTCCCAACAACAGCCCCAATTCAATAGTATCAGGGTTTGCCGGTATTCAGTGGGCAGCAAACAATGGAGCAGACATTATTAATATGTCATGGGGCAGCAATCAATTTTCACAGACCAACCAAAATGTTATCAATAGCATCTATAATATGGGCATTGTGCTGATTGCTGCTGCCGGGAATGATAATGTAACCACACCCCATTATCCATCGGCATATCAGAATGTTATTTCTGTGGCTTCTGTTAATGATGATGATCTTAAAAGTGATTTCTCTAATTATAGCACTACAGTTGATGTATCTGCTCCGGGTGGATATGCAGGAGCCGGTCCTGATGGCTTATTGAGCACAACATTCAACTCTGCAACGTATGGTTATTATGACCTTATGTCAGGCACCTCCATGGCTTCTCCGGTAGTATCAGGACTGGCAGGTTTGATACTATCTGTAAACCCTGATTTGACTCCTTTGCAGGTGGAACAAATTTTAGAGTCTACTGCTGATGATATTTCAGCCCTGAACCCTGACTATATAGGAATGCTTGGAGCAGGTCGTATCAATGCTTTCAGGGCGGTTTCAAACACTCCTTTTGAACCAACGGCTGAATTTGATACTCCTGTTAAAGTTATTCTTCCGGGTACAAGTATTGATTTTAGTGATTTGTCGACCGGACTTCCTTCTGAATATGACTGGACCTTTGAAGGAGCAGTCCCTGCAACTTCCAATGATACTAACCCTCAGAACGTACTTTATAATAATGAAGGAATATTTGATGTTACCCTCAGCGTTACCAATGTGTTTGGGACAAGCACCGTTACAGTTCCTGATTACATCAGGGTAACTGACACACCGTTTCCCTATATCTTTATGGGGATTTATGACAGCTTACCTTGTATTGCAGAAGTGGTTGCTTTGCATGATAGTTCATTGTATGAACCTGTTTCCTGGGAATGGAGCATTGAGCCTGCCTCTTATGCATTTGTAAACGGAACTTCTTCAATCTCACAAAATCCTGAAGTTGTATTTCTAAGGCAGGGTCATTACAATATTACCCTTTCTGCAACGAATTCAAATGGTACGGCAAGCATGTTATTTAAAAATGCAATCCATGTTCAAGGTGTTATACCTCCATATGTACTTAACATGGAAGACGGCACTTCGGGGTACTTCATATTATCTGATACCATTAAATCACAATCAAATATTGATTTAAGAGCAGCTCATAACAGTACTCTGGGGATTCATTTTCATGGTGATCCTGTTCCGGTAGGGTGGAAGGGTTCCCCAACAGCAGGTACTGCTGAACAGGCATGGGGCCAGAATAGTGCATTCCATAGCAAGGCACATCTCTGTGGTGTTGATGCCAAGGGGTTTACAAATGTTAAACTTGCATTTGATTTAAGGCAAACATATAGCTTGGACCCACGATACTCTTGGTTCAGGGTATTAGTGAATGGTATTCCTGTGGCTGATTTTGAAGGCAATGTTAATTATAATCCCACAACTGCAGGTGATGATCCATGGCGAAGAGTTCAATTTGATTTATCGCAATTTACAGGTGCTGTCTTTGATATTTCCTTACAGGCCAGCACCCGCTTTTCAGATAAAACACAAGGACAAGGCGATAATGTATTCATTGACAATATTGAAATAGTGAATAGCATTCCGGTAATCCCGATTGAAAACCCTTCACAAGGGATTCAATTGTATCCAAATCCTTCAAAGGGTGAAGTAACCATTGTAACCAGCGGAATCGATGGAGTATCGCAAGTTGAAATATTGAATGCTATGGGTGAGGTGGTCCATAAACACCTGACTACAGATTCCCATCAAGGCAAAGTAATTAATATTTCTTCCTTGTCAGTTGGCCTTTACGTAGTTAGAGTAAAGAATTCTAAAGGTGAATTTAGTTCAAAATTGATTGTGAGTGAAAATTTGTGAGCTAATTTTTATAAATAGGTAGATTCAACAGTATTTTTTTATACTTTTGGAGCCTGTGTTAAAAAGAATCACTCTATAAATCAATCACTTTTATGAAATTAGGAAAATTACTTTCCCTTGTTATTGCATTATTTCTTGCAACAAACGTAATGGGTGGAATCGTTCAACCCAATGATGCTGCTACAGTAGCACGTAATTTTATGTATGAGCGCTCCGTAAAACAAGGATTATCTCTTAGTATTGACGAAGTTCAACCACAGCTTTTTCAAGTTCGTGAATCAAATGGTCAACCATCCTTCTATGTTTTCAATATGGAAAATGACGGATGGGTAATTGTATCAGGTGATGACCTCTATACACCTATTATTGGGTATGCAACAACCGGTAAATTTCCAACAAGTCAACTTGATAAAAACTTCAGTAGTTTCATTCAGGGTTATGTTGATCAGATTGAATATGGTCGTTCAATCAGAGCATCAGCAACACCTGAAATTGCAGAGAGATGGAGTCAGTATACCACTATGGGCGCTCCTCGTATAGCTATTGAAGGAGAACGTGATGTTGATCCTCTCTTTACCAATACATGGAACCAGGATTTTCCTTATAATGCTTATTGCCCTGAAGATGCTGCAGGATCAGGCGGACATGTATATGCAGGTTGCGTTGCTACAGCAATGTCAATGATTATGCATTATTACCGTTATCCTGAAGTGGGAACAGGCAGTCATTCATATTATTGTGCCGGTTATGGTACACAGACTGCTAATTTTGGTGACACACATTATAACTGGGATGCAATGCAGAATTCCATTAATAGTAATATGGGTGAATCAGTAAATGCAATTGCCGAGCTTCAATACCATTGCGGGGTAGCTGTTAATATGATGTATAGCTTTGATGGTTCGGGCGCTTACAGCCCAGATGTCCCTGATGCTATTATATCATATTTCGGATATTCAAGCACTGCTGCATACATTTTAAAGGTGAACTATACTGCTACCGTATGGGAGAACACAATTATGGCTCAATTGGATGCTGCAAAACCTTTTTATTATTCAGGTCAGAGTTCTGAAGGTGGTCATGCGTTCGGATTAGATGGATACCAGGTTACCGGATCAGGCAAGTTATTCCATTTTAACTTCGGCTGGAGTGGTAGTGGTAATGGATTTTATACCCTTACTGATGTCAATGGCTATAGCTCAAGACAGGGCATGGTTAAAAACTTCTTCCCGGGTTCTGTCAATTATCCTGATTATTGTGATGATCATACCATCACATCTTCACAGGGATCTTTTGAAGATGGCAGTAGCCCTCTTAATACATATCTGGCTAACAGCGGGTGTAGCTGGCTGATTGCCCCGACCGATTCAGTAAATTCTATCACTCTTACTTTTACAGAAATTGATTTCGCTGCAGGTGATTCAATTAAGGTTTATGCCGGTGCTACTGAAAATGATCCTTTACTTGCTACTTACGGATCCGGTTCTTCTATCGCTGCATTGACTTCTCCAACCAACAGGATGCTCGTCAAGTTTATTACGGATGGCTCAGAAGAAGGTGCCGGTTTCAAGGCTGATTTTAATTCAATATATCCTGTTTTCTGTGCCAGTAGTACCAACAACCTGACTGGACCTGCCGGTGATTTATCTGATGGTAGTGGAGCATATAATTACAACAACAATACTGTTTGTAAATGGAAAATTGTCCCCGGGCAATGGTCAAAAAATTTGACTCTCGCATTCAGTTCTTTCGATTTGGAACAAGATAAGGATTTCCTGAAAGTTTTTGCTGTACCTTCAAACACGGTGCTCGCAACTTTAACCGGGAATACTATTCCTGATCCTATCGTTGCACCTGACGGTCAAAATTTAATGATCATGTTCTCAACCAATGGTTTTAATAACAACCAAGGTTTTGAAGCCAGCTATTATATTTCAAATGTTAATACTTCAAATGAAGATATTACCAGAAACCTGGCTATTTATCCAAACCCTGCCGGTAGCTATACTGAAGTAAAATTCAATGTTGTAGAACCAGCAAATGTTAAAATATCAATTCTTAACCTTCTGGGTGAAGAAGTATATGCTGAACCTGTACAATTACTTTCAGGTTATGTAAGCCGTACTTTGCAACTCGGTAGTCTTTCTAAAGGTTTGTATCTGCTCAGAGTTTCAAGTGATAAAGGCTCAGTTGTCAAGAAACTTATAATCAAATAATAAAATACGATAGGAATAAACGGGGCTTTCACTAGTGAAGCCCCGTTTTACTTTCTAAATACTTCCTGATTAATATTTTAACTTTTCCTGCCATGTTTAGAAATCTATTACTTTTTGGATTATTCATATTCACAGGCCTTATCAGTCAGGCATCGACTGTTGATTCAGTTACTGCCGGCAAGGTTGCAGGTAACTTTTTAAAGGTGAAATCTTTGCAGAATCCTGCATATTCACCTGTTTCGTTTAAAGTTAAGGATGTGCTCCGGTTGAAGGAGAATGGAACCATGGCCTATGCTGTAAATTTTATGAAGGGCGGATTTGTCATTGTGGCGGCTGATGATGCCTCAAAACCTGTCTTGGCCTATTCCTATGAAGGTGTTTTCTCGAATCAGGATTTACCTCCTGTGGTAGCTGAATGGATGCAGTATTATTATCAACAACTGCAAGATATCAGGAACAATAATATTCCTGCAACCCCTGAAATCAGGGAAGCCTGGAATCAACTGATTAATAATGAACCGGTGAATGTTAGCAGGGATAACAGGGATGTATCCCCTCTCCTAAACACTACCTGGGATCAGGGCGCCCTGTATAACGATTTATGCCCTGAAGCTGCCGGCGGACCGAACGGACATGTATATTCAGGTTGTGTGGCTACCGCTATGTCACAGGTAGTCAATTACTGGAGGTATCCTCGTCAGGGTACAGGTTCACACGGTTATACTTCCGATTATGGATACTTGTTTGTTGATTATAGTCAGTCGAATTATAATTACGACCAGATGACCGCTTCAATTGGAAACGAAGGCAATTATGAAATGGCTGAATTACAGTATCATCTTGGTGTATCCGTTAATATGATGTACTCACCAAATGGTTCAGGCGCATATAGCTATGAAGTAAGTGATGCATTAAAGGCACATTTTGGTTACTCCACTGACCTTCACATTGAGTATAAAGAGGACCATTCTGATATTGAATGGGTCGATTTGATGAAGGCAAACCTGGATAACGGTTGGCCAATGTACTATAGTGGTTATGGTTCCGGTGGTCATGCATTCAACCTGGATGGCTACCAGGGCGATGATTATTTCCACTTCAACTGGGGGTGGAGTGGTTCCTTTAACGGTTACTTTTATCTCTCAGCTCTCAATCCCGGAGGATCTGATTTTACCGGGGGACAGGGAGCAATTGTAAATTTTCATCCTGGTGCCAACTATCCTTATAATTGCACCGGTGTAAATACCTTAACACGACATAGCGGAACTATTGATGACGGTAGTGGGCCGGTTGACAATTATATAGCCGGATTGCAGTGTGGTTGGCTCATAGCTCCGCAAGATTCTGTGACAGGACTAACACTCTATTTTGATAAATTTGACCTGGCACAAGGTGATGTGCTAAATGTATTTGATGGCACCAGTAGTGCCGCTACCCTTATCGGAAGTTATACCGGTAATACAATGCCTGCTGCTATTGCCGCCACTAATAATAAACTTTACATTGAATTTTTAACTGCGGGAGCTTTGGGCAAAGGCTGGATGGCCCACTATAGTAGTAATCTGGTTACATATTGTACCGGTATTTCTCATTACACAGATGCTTCAGGTTCTTTCAGTGATGGCAGCGGTAATCGCGATTATCTGAACAGTAGTGTTTGTAAGTATATTATTCAACCTGAAAACGCGGCTTCTATTACCATTTCATTTGATTCTTTCAATACAGAACCTGAAGTGGATAAAATGAAAATCTATGACATGGTATCACAACAAATGGTAGCTGAATTTTCAGGCAATCAAATTCCTGAGGATTTACTGATCCCTTCAGGAAAAGCTTATGTTCTTTTCGTTTCCAATCCTTCTGTCGCTGAGTCCGGTTGGGACATTTCATATACCAGTACCATCACAGCAACAGAAAACATAACCCCTTTGTCAAAAAATACAAAGCTTTTTTGTTCTCCTAATCCTGCTGAAAACTGGCTGAGGATGGAACTTAAATCCAAAACAGTGCAGGATGTAGAGATATGGTTGGTTGCTTCTGATGGCCGGGCTAAACCATTGTATAAAGGGTCAACCGGTACTGAACCATTGATTATTACAACTGATATTTCGAATACAGCTCCCGGTCTTTACCTGGTCAAATACATAACTGATACGGAAACCGGATCACAGAAAGTGATTATA
>JBAXYX010000108.1:0-8223 GCA_041670625.1 Lentimicrobiaceae bacterium
GTAACAGAAGAATTTGCAGACAAGATATTCATAGGAATTCCTCATGAGGGATAGCGTAACGATGAAGTAGCAGAAGAATTTGCAGAAAGGTTATTCATAGGGATTCTTTATGTGATAAGGCGTAATTAAGAAGTAACAGGAGATTGATCAGTTCAACGCTTTTGCTTATTTTTGTAGGATGGCTGGTATTTATATCCACATCCCCTATTGCAGACAAAAATGCAACTATTGCAACTTTTTCTCTGTCGTTTCCCGAAAAAGTGCGCCGTTCATGATTCAGGCAATTACCGGGGAGATAGAACTACGTGCAAGGAAGGAAAAGCAAAAAATTGAGACTATATACCTTGGAGGAGGAACCCCTTCATTGCTCGAATTACCTTTGTTAGAAAAGCTTTTCAAAGCACTTAACCAATTCTTTGAGGTGGATACAGAAGCAGAAATAACCCTTGAAGCTAATCCTGACGACATCACCCCTGAGAATCTTAACGATTGGAAGCATCTGGGCATTAACCGCTTAAGCATTGGGATACAGTCTTTTCATGATACCGATCTGAAGTTTCTGAACAGAATCCACTCGGTTGCCAAGGCACTTGAATGCATCAAACTCGCACAACAATATGACTTCCCTAACCTGACGATTGACTTGATATATGGGATCCCGACGCTCAGTAATGAGCAGTGGCTTCAGAATCTGGATCAATTTGCCAAGCTACATATTCCTCATCTTTCAGCTTATGCACTTACCGTTGAGCCCCATACTCCCCTCTCCTTGATGATTGAGAAAGGTAAATTACAACCGGTAGAGGAAAAGCAATCATCAGAACAATATGAAATTCTGATGCAGTTTATGGAGAGCCATGGATATCAACATTATGAAATTTCAAATTTCTGCCTTCCTGACCATTTTGCACGGCACAACGTATCCTATTGGAAAGGAACAGAATATTTGGGTTTTGGTCCGTCAGCCCATTCTTTTAATGGTTCCATCAGACAGTGGAATGTATCCTCTGTTACGGAATATATGAATGCCATCAACCAGGGCAATTTACCTTCTGAAAGCGAAGTTCTTACGATTAATAACCGTTATAATGAATACGTAATGACCGGGTTACGGACCATGTGGGGATGTGCACTGAGTGAAATTAAGGACACTTTTGGTGCAAGCTATGGATCCTATTTTATTAGTCAGGCACAAAAGTGGATTGCCCAATCATTAATGCAGCAAACCGGTGACCATTATACTCTGACTCCTAAAGGTAAATTGTTTGCTGATGGCATTGCCTCTGATATCTTCATGGTATAACGCTTTAGTCATGATGGTTGGGCTTTGAACTCCAAGGTCACGGTTCAGGGTTGAGTTTTATATTCATTAGTACATGGTTATTCTATCGCTTTGCATTCGATTGTCCTTGTTCCTGGTTAAGTTATGCATGCTATGACGCTTGCTAATTCTAGTGCTTAATGCCCAACTATCCATGTTCCTTATGGAGCTAAACATTCCATTGTACCTGTTTATTCTAATTCGCTTGATGAAATGTACCTTTTAACAATCATAGTTAAACACTCCATGGTAACTGTTTATTCCAATTCGTCTGTTGAAATGTACCCTTTAACAATCATAGTTAAACACTCCATGGTACCTGTTTATTCCAATTCGCCTGATGAAATGTACCTTTTAACAATCTTAGTTAAACACTCCATGGTAACTGTTTATTCTAATTCGTCTGTTGAAATGTACCCTTTAACAATCATAGTTAAACACTCCATGGTACCTGTTTATTCTAATTCGTCTGACGAAATGTACCCTTTAACAATCATAGTTAAACACTCCATGGTACCTGTTTATTCCAATTCGCCTGATAAAATGCACCTTTTAACAGTCTTAGTTAAACACTCCATTGTACCTGCTTATTCCAGTGCTTTACATTTAAATTTCCGCACTTATGTTTGAGTTAAAAACTCAAGCGCTTACAATAAACCGTACCTGACTAGTCATCATATCTGTCAGTCAACTTGTTCCGATTCGGAAACATCATTCTTTTTATTGTTGCAGGTACCTTTTCCCCGCAGGTTGGTACTGGCACCAAAACGGATTGAACGAATCTTTTTTATTGCTGTCCGGTAAAAAATAATTGGGCAAAAAATCAGGGTTGTTTTTCCTCTCTTGGAATCCGGCCCTTTTTACTTCTTTTGCAGTTACGACAACCCAAAGGAAATATTTATGGTCAAAAATGCATATTTTACCTGACAGCCGCTCTATCCATAACTATTACAATTGACCGATGTTCAAGAAATAGCGCGATTAAGTCAAAAAGGGGGTCAAAACCATTATATCCAAAAACTTGATGGTTACACTGTCAACCCGAATTTACCATTCATTCAAATTTTTAGTTAACACGGATTAAACAAGAACTTAACACAGATTAAATGAAATAGCCATACTGGTCAGCCTCTTCTTTATTGGCGACATCAAACAAGAACTTAACACGGATCAAATAAAATAGCCATACTGGTCAGCCTCTTCTTTATTGGCGACATCAAACAAGAACTTAACACGGATTAAACACGGACTTAACACGGACTATATACGCATATTTGCGTCTGAAGCTCGTATTTAATCCTAATTGAGTACGCATTGGCACGATATTTGATGTATATTATTACACTTAATACAGAAACCAAGGACCATCGCATGAAAAGGAGAAACCCTGTGGGGCACCGTCGGACAGGTGTTATGATATGAAATATATGGTAAGAAAACTATTCGTATTGCACCCACAGGTGTTCGGCATTTAAGGAAGCTATGTCAGCCAATCTGGACAACTAGAACAATGCCCTTCGGGAGCAGAAAGCCGAAGGTTTGGCCTGGCTCACCCTGAGCAAAGAACGGCGGTCGGGTGCCGGGGAGTTGCATGCAGAACTCACCGCTCCCAATCGGCTTACCATCACCTGGCAAGACACCCAGTCCGACTGCGCCTTCGTGATGATGACATCGTCATGTTGTCAGTCGCCACCACTGATAAAGCATACAGTTACGTAAGCACCCATGCTGCCATCCTTTGGGATGGAACCATCGAATTGGATTTACCTGCCGAAGCAGTAGGGAAAGAGTTGTATGCATTCATCACCTTCAAGAGAACAGAAGGGAAGGGGATGATATTTACCGTATCGAACAGCCAAAGGGTAGTGAATAGTGAGTGATGGGTGGTAAGTTCTTGGTTCTTGGTGCTGGGTCCTGAGTGCTGATTTCTAACTGCTCAGTGCTGAGTGCTGATTGCTGACTGCTGATTACTGACTGCTAAGTGCTGATTGCTGACTGCTTTTCAGAAAAAGCATGGCTACAAATCATTCATCAGTTTAATTCTTCACCTCCAGAACTGTCTCTTTTTGATATGAGGGGCTTGCTTTTCAAAAAAATAATTCGGATTACCATTTTACCGGCAATCTGAACCGTTATTTAATGTTTTTGCGTTTTTACCAGACAGCAATGAAGCTTTTTATTGTTTTAGGTACCTTTTCCCCTTGATTTATAGCTTAAACCGGGAACCTTATATTACGATTTTTAAGACAACAGGCTGATGATCTGCTTCCCGATACCCTGTTGGTATGGTTTTAATACTCTGCAGGCGGATGTTTGGGGAAAGCACAAAAAAGTCAATCAGGGTAGAAGTAGTTTTTCCTTCCTCATAAGGAATGTTAACGAAACGGTTGGTGGTATGTAAAGGATCAAATGCACAGGTCCATCCTTCAGGCAGAAAGCTGTTAGGGATACCCGGTCGTATATAGGCAGCTTTATAAGCCGGCAACAAAGTAGCAGTATCAAATGCAGGGGGATTCTGATTCCAATCACCACCTATAACAACATAATTCCCTTTGCTGTATTCATTTAGCATACATTGTTTCAATTGTGCCAGCTCTTTTTCTCTTAGGCCATCAGCGTCGCTAAAAGCGGAATTATGTGTGTTGATTAGCACCAATTCTTTCCCGTCATTTGTATTAAACCTCAATTCTAGATAGCAACGTTTAAGCATAAACAGGCGCATGGGCCATCCATAGGCTGATTCAAATGACACTCTTTTAGCTGAAACCGGTGAATATTCACTCAGGGTAACCTGTCCTGCTCTTACTTTGCCCATAGGCTCATTGAGTGGAATTGGGACCCATGTATGATAATTAGTTGCGAAGTAACTCTTGTACTCAGGCAATTCCTTATGAATGGCTTGTAACTGGTTATCATAATAGCTCCTTCTGGAGAAGGTATCTATTTCTTGCAAAAAAATAAAAGCAGCAGTATCGAAAGAAGCAATTCGCTGTAAGGCCATCTGTCGGTATCTTTGGTATTGTTCATTTGTGGGCCTCACCATAGTACCCCCTTCATAGAAAAAATCCATATCAGCACCCAGTCCAAAATACCCTACATTCCATGAAATGACAGTCAGAGTATCACTTACTACCGGCACACCGGGTTGTTCAGCGAATAGTTGTTCGGGTAAAGGTCTATATTCAGTTAGAGTTTGAATTGCCAATAGCAATCCGAAAAACATGACTATTGTTAAAACAATAGCGGCCGCAATTTTAAGTGCTTTTCTCATCTTCTCTTCTTAAAAAGCTAATGATACATGAACTAATTGAATTATGAATTTGGGATAACAACACTTTGGGCTTCTGTTTGCCTTATGATAAAAGCCAGACTCCTACTTCTTCCAGAAAGCTGAAGAGAATACTATCATAACAGAAAATAATTCCAGACGACCCATTAACATTAAAAAAGACAGAACCCATTTAGCAAAGTCATGCAAATGAGCAAAGTTGGCAACTGGTCCTGTTGTATTTAATCCGGGACCAATTCCGGCCATACAGGTAGCAACAGAACCCATAGAAGAGGTGACATCCAGTCCTGTAACTGTTAATAATAAGGAACCAACAGCAAAAGTCATCAGATAAAGCACAAACATTGCGAATACATTATGAACATTCAACGGGTTAAGAGGGTTGCCATCAACCCGTACCCTGAACATCCCGGTAGGATGCACCAAATGGTTAAGTGACACTTTAAGGTTTTTAAAAAGCACTACCCATCGAATAACCTTCATGCTTCCGGATGTTGAACCGGCCATTCCACCAACGAACATAAGCAAAAACAAAATAAACCATGTAAACACCGGCCACAACATAAAATCCTCATTAGCAAATCCTGTACATGAAATAATGCTTACCACATTGAAGATGGCAGCACGCCATGCATGTTCCACACCATACCCCCTTTGGGTTACTAACGCAATGGAAATAATGATTGCAGGAATCAGAAGCACCATCAGGTATGTACGATATTCCACACCGGAAATCGCTTTTCGGAATTTACCTTTTAATACCATATAATGAAGGGCAAAGTTAGTACCTGCAAGAAACATAAAAAATGTTGCAACGTACTGGATATATGGTGAATAACCGGCAAGACTGGTATTCTTGGGCGAAAAGCCACCTGTTGCCAGAGCAGCAAAAGCATGGCATATTGATTCATAAAAATTCATTCCCCCCAGCATGAGCATTAAAACCATTGCAAAAGTGAGTCCTATATAAATTCCCCAAAGACTGCGCGCTGTATTGGCAATGCGAGGAGATAACTTTTCCTTTTCTACACCCGGAACTTCAGCAAAAAAGAGCGACATCCCGCCAAACCCAAGGAAGGGAAGTATAGCTACCGATAGTACAATAATGCCCATGCCTCCAATCCAATGCGTCATGGCTCTCCAAAACAGTAAACCTTTCGGCACTATTTCTACATCACGAAGAATGGAGGCACCGGTAGTTGAAAACCCTGACATGGTTTCAAAGTAGGCATCAGTAAATGAAGGGATAGCCCCACTAATATAGTAGGGCAGCGCCCCAAAGAATGACATAATAACCCAGGTAAAGAACACAATCACATAACCTTCACGTCGGCCTATATCTTTTTCATTATAATGGCGTTGAATAAACCACAAGCTCCCTCCGACAATGCCTGTAATTAATGCTGAATAAAAAATAGCATTTGCATCACTTCCACCATAGTAGAATGAAAATGGCAGGGTTGTAAGCATAAAAACGGCTTCTATTAATAGAAGTATCCCTATAATCTTTACCAGTGGTTTGATTTTGATTGGATACATGGGAGGTTATAAATTACTTATTCCAAAATGCAGATGTAAATAATATTAGTACAGTGAATAGCTCCAATCTTCCCAGCATCATCATAAGTGACAGAAGCCATTTGCCAAGGTCAGGAACTAGACCATAATTTAAAACAGGACCAATTGAACCAAGGCCGGGACCTATGTTCCCCAAGCAGGAGGCAACGCCTCCAATTGAAGATTCAAAGTCAAGGCCAAGCATGGTCATACCCAGCGAGCCTAATGCGAAAACTATTATATAAATCAGAAAGAAAGCTAACACATTAAAAATAACCCCCTGCGAGATCACTTTACCATCAAGTCGCACCGGTATCAAGGCCTGAGGATGTATCATTCGCTTAAGTTCAAGCTTACTGTTTTTAATAAGCAGTACAATTCTGACAATTTTAATACCACCACCAGTTGAACCTGCGCATCCACCTGTAAACATCAAAAGAAAAATAATCAGCCAAAGATATACAGGCCATGTAAGGTAATTAGTGCTGACAAAACCGGTAGTTGTTATTATGGAAACAACCTGGAACAATGAATCTCTGAAAGCCTTTTCAACAGGTATCCCATGTCTTAAAATTAAACCCAATGCAATCACAATGGAAACGCCCAATATAAGTTTGGCATAACTACGCAATTCTTCATTTTTAATCATTCGTTGGAATTTGCCTTTTAAAGCAAAGAAGTATAAAGAGAAGTTAACACCGGCTAAAAACATAAAAAGCACCAGAACATACTGAATGTATGGGGAGAAACTTGCAACAGAATCATTTTTAGTCCCAAAACCGCCGGTTGCTAATGTAGCAAAGGCATGGCAAAGAGAATCATAAAGGTTCATCCCGCCAGCCATAAGAAAAGCTGTACAAAGAATGGTCAGGGATACATAGATTCCCCATAAATGTTTAGCAGTTATTGCAATACGCGGAGTGATTTTATCCACACTTACACCTGGGACTTCTGCATCAAAAAGCTGCATACTTCCGGTTCCTAATATCGGTAAAACAGCAAGAGATAATACAATGATACCCATACCTCCGATCCAATGGGTAAGAGCACGCCAAAATAAAATTCCTTTGGGAATCGATTCAATGTATGTGAATATGGTAGCCCCTGTGGTGGTGAAGCCAGACATGGTTTCAAAAAATGCATCAGTATAACTTACAGTAACCCCACTCAACATATAGGGTACAGCACCAAAGAGAGTAATAACCAGCCATCCCAGTGATACTATAATATAACCTTCACGCTTTCCTATACTATTCTTGTTCAATTTCTTTGTTGAAAAAAATAATATAGATCCAATAATCAATGTTAACCCGCTACAAAGCAATAGTGGAAGGAAATCGTGTTTTGGGTCAAATAAGCGTAATGAATTCAAACACTCTGAATCATATATTGCAGAAGGGATTAAGCAAAATAGGATAAAGATACCTTCAATTAAAAGTAAGGCACCCATGGCCTTAAAGATAGCGTATTGATTAATATCACGTATTGTGGACATTATTTCAGAATTGCATCAATTGAAGAGATCCTGTACTTTTTTGATTGCCCCTGGTAGTGCAAAAACAACTACATTATCATTTTCTCTGATTTGAAAATCACCAATGGCAATATAGCCCTGATTCCCCCTTATAATTCCACCAATGATACATCCACGTGGAATGTCAAGTAGCTTTATGGGCTTTTTCGATACCTGGGCACCGGGTTTCACCAGAAACTCCAATACTTCAGCATCAATTCCACTCAGTAATTTGGTAGACCTGACATTAGCATTCATTGTAAATCCAACAATATATGAAGCCGTGATAAGCTTCTTATTAATAACTGTTTCAATCCCAATGCTTTGCGAAATACTAATGTAATCAATATTCTCTACAAGCGGTATCACTCTTTTCACTCCATATCGCTGAGCCAGCAGGCAAGTAAGAATATTCGTTTCGTAATCATTGGTAACTGCAATAAATGCATCCATATTTCTGATGCCTTCATCTTCCAGTATTTCTATGTCACGAGCATCAGCGTTAATTATCAGAGTCTTTTCAAGTTGATCAATCAGGCTGAA
>JBAXYX010000109.1:0-7868 GCA_041670625.1 Lentimicrobiaceae bacterium
ACATTTTTCACAAAAGCATTATAAAACCATGGGACCAGGCTGCCTAAGCGGTTAATGGAGGTAATATTAGCAATCAGCCAGGAACGCAAAGGAACTCCGTGAGCATCATAATAATGTTGTAGAAACTCAGCTTTGCATTTTACGATATCCACATTTGAAGGACATTCTGATTTACACCCTTTGCAGGATAAACAGAGGTCCATCACTTCATAGATTTCTTGATGGTCAAATGGATTCTTGCCTGTACTTCTGGTGAGCAATTCGCGCAATATATTGGCACGTGCTCTGGTGGAATCCATTTCATTGCGTGTAGCCCTGTAACCAGGACACATAGTACCGGCGAACTGCTCTGATTTGCGGCAATCGCCAGAGCCATTGCATTGCTCAACTGCCCTTAACATACCCATAGTGGAGCTGAAATCAAACACTGTATCAATATCCCTTGTCTGCTGTCCGGCTTCGTAACGAAGGCTGGTGTTCATAACAGGCGTATCGGTGATTTTGCCTGTATTAAAGATGCCGTTTGGATCCCAGGTATGTTTTAGTTCCTTTAACAACTCATAAACATGTTCACCCAACATCAGGGGAATAAATTCTCCTCGTAACCGTCCGTCACCATGCTCACCGCTAAGAGAACCCCTGTATTTCCTGACCAGTTTGGCAGTTTCAAGTGCAACAGTGTGAAAAAGCTCCCGGTCAGTGAGATCTTTCAGATTAAGCACCGGTCGTAAATGAAGTTCACCGGTTGAAATGTGAGCATAGAACACGCAACTGAGTCCCAGGCGCTGAAGCATGGCTTTAAATTCCTCCAGGTACTCAGGCAGCAAAGCCGGCAGAACAGCCGTATCTTCAATCACCGCAACCGGTTTCTTATCGCCGGGGGTACTTGTGAGTACTCCCAGTCCTGCTTTGCGTAAAGCCCATACTTTGTTTATGTCAGCTCCTGTCACTACCGGATAATGATAACCGTATCCATTACTCTTCATATCCGCTACGAGGAGCCTGATTGCTTCATCCATGGCTTCCTTTGTTTCCATGTCAAACTCAACAACCAGTATAGCTGCGGGTTCACCCTGAATAAAGAAGCGATTTTTGCGTTGCTCCAGGTTGTCTTTAGTCCGTTCAATGATATACTGATCCATCAGTTCAACAGCAACCGGTTGATGTGCCAGAGCTACCAGGTTTGCCTTAAACGCTTCATCGAGCGAAAGGCAGTGTATGCAAACCAGCGCTTTTTCCTTAGGGGGCAATGGAACCAGGTTAAGCTTGATTTCAGTTGTGAACGCCAGTGTTCCTTCCGAACCTGCTAATACTTTGCAATAATTAAAAGGTTCGCCATTATGTACAAACGGGTCGGTATCTGCCAGCAGATCCAACGCATAGCCATTGTTTCTGCGTTTCAGTAGCGGATCAGGATAATTGGCCTGAATCTCTTCCCTGTTTTTCTTGTCAGTCAGGGTGTGCTGAATCTGACGGTAAATTTGTCCTTCAAGGTCCTGTTGAAGGCATTTGTGGTTGAATTCAACCTCATTGAGCGGCTTAAAGGTCACCTTTGAACCATCGCTTAACAAGACTGTAAGTTCCAGAGTATGGTCACGGGTGCTGCCATACACAAGTGAATGCGTACCACAGGCATTGTTTCCGACCATACCGCCTATCATGCAGCGATTAGACGTGGATGTCTCCGGGCCAAAGAACAAACCATTAGGGGTTAACACCTTATTCAGTTCATCAAGTACTACGCCCGGTTGTACCTTCACCCACTTTTCGGCTGCATTGATCTCCACTATATCGTTCATGTATTTTGACACATCAACCACCAAGCCATTGCCCACAACCTGACCTGCCAGTGAAGTGCCGGCAGTGCGTGGTATAAGCGTAATTTTCATCAGATTGGCAAAGCGAATCAACTCTTTCAAGTCGGTTTCGTCTTTGGGGCGGGCAACAGCCACAGGTAACTCCCTGTATGCAGAGGCATCGGTTGCATAAAGAATTCGCATCATATCACCTGTGTATAGGTCGCCCTTAAGTTTCGCTTTTAATTCATTCCACTTGTTTACAGGTATGATAGTTGCCATTCTTTATTCAGCTAAGGGTTCAAAAGTGATCCAAAGTTATGGTTTTGTAATGATTAAAAGAGCGCCGTACTGAACTTGATTTGTTAGCTACTTAAAATGATCTCTTTAGCTTTTAAGTACGGACAATAACAGACTTGCGGTCCTTATCTCCAAAGGCCTTAATACCGGTTTCCCGGCCTCCTGACCCAGGGATTATAATCTGCGTTCTATACTGAAGGGAAGGTTCCTGTATCCAGGATGGCTGACACAATCCCGTTGATCAGGTTATCGGGAATCGAGCCATGCAGTTTGCCGGTGATATCAGCTTCTCTGAGCGGCACTCCTGTTAAACTGTTCATGGCGTTATAGAACAGCTCCGCCGGTTTATCACTTTGTCTGAATTCCACCTTGTCAACCATGCCGTTAACCACAAAAATACTTACCGGAATGGACTGCCCCATATAATGAATAGTAACGCCATAGCTGAAAGCAGGGGAGTAGCCCCAGTTCCATTCCCATGTATTGTATTTTTCGTTTCTTAACTGCTCAATGCTCAGGATATCGTCAGTGGTATATTCATAAAGATAAGCATCCGGATTGCTTTCAAGCATTTCATTCAGTATGAATTGTGCAAATGCTTCAATAGTAAACGAAGGAGCCAGGTAGTTGCTGATATTGGTGACGGAACTCCTGACGGATTTGACCGCTTTATCGTCATATTGTAAACCTGAAGGCTTGATAGCTTCATTCAGGTCGTACAAATTACCGGCAAACAACAAAGTGCCATGGTGAAGCACTTTGTTTTTGAACACATGCTCTGCATTACCTGATATTTTTAACCCATCAATATAAAGGCTGTTCCGATTGCCTGTCTGCACATCAATGCTCAGCTTTTTAAGGGTACGGACGATGGGTTGGGTAAACTTATCAAAGTCAACCAGCTTGTTAAGCTCTCCTTTGGAAGTAAATGAAAAGTTCAGATTACCCAGGTCGTGGTACACTGCTCCTCCACCTGAAATACGTCGGACTACCTTGATATTATGTTTACTGATAAAGCCGGTGTTAATTTCAGCAAAGGTATTTTGATGCTTACCAATGATTACCGAAGGCTCGTTCCGCCAAAGCATGAAAGTGTCCTCTTCAAAGTTCTTTACCACAAACTCCTCGGCAGCAAGGTTAAAGTATGGGTCAGTATCTTTACGTATGATGCAACGCATGGTTCAGATGATATTCCTCTTTTGTTTTTTTTCTAATTCACTCAGGTACTTCCTGTATCAATTTTGTTTTTTGAGATTCATTTTACTTTCACGGGCTATGGCTTGCTTAGTCCATTCAGGTAATACGGTGGTGATGAATTCCTGTTTGCTCTTATACAGGGCCGGCATATCCAATCCTATATGAGCCTGGGCCTTATCTTTTGTTGATAAGTCAGGCATAGCCACCGGTGTTTTCACCCCATGGCTTATCAGAATAGTGTTCAGGAGTATGCGTGCCTCCTGAGCTTTCTGTATGCAGGTGCCCAGAATCCTTAATGCCTCAGCCGGTGAATGAAATCCCATTGAGTTGCCTGCAGCCACGTAATCCCAACGCCATTGCGAATGACGTATCAATTGAAGCACAGGTTGCATTTCCTTTTCTGTTGCCCCGTTATCCCAGGCAGTTTTGGCTTCTATATGGGTAGTGGCAAGGTTCTTTTCAGCAATACGGCGTAATTCATAAATCTTATCTTGTCGGTCGTATACATTTTTCAATAGTTTGTCTTCCGATTCACGGTGACACACCACGCATGAGCCTGATATATTGGCTAAGGGACTTTGTATTTTATGGTCAGTGTATTTCATGCCTCCATCACGTTTGTAGGGCATATGACAATCAGCACAGGCAATATCCCTGTCGTAATGTATCCCGGTAGTGAACTGTTCAAAGTCAGGATGTTGTGCTTTAAGCATGGGTGTTTTGCTCAGCGAATGTACCCAATCCACATGTTTGGTACTGTCGTAGTAGGCCTCCATGTCCTCAACGGTAAAGCCTTTATCCCAGGGGAATGTGAGGTATTTGCCATCACCGGCAAAGTAGTATTCCACATGGCACTGAGCACATACCAGTGAACGCATTTCTTGCTGGGTAGCCTTGGTAATATCCTTACCCATGCGTTGGTAAGCTTCAATAAGTGCGGGGCGGGTAATATGCAGGTTCATAGTTTTGGGATCATGACAATCCTGACAGCCAATGCTGTTAACTATTTCGGGACCCCGGTCATTCCAGGTGCCTTTATAGAATTCAGCAGGCCCCATGAGGTTCATTAAGCGGGGCACATCGGGCCCTTTACAGGTCCAGCAGGTGGCCGGTTGGGGAACGTCAGTCCTCAGGGTCATTCTGATATCATTGATGGCATATGAGTGTCCGCGAGCTTGTTTATACTCGCGTGAAAAGGCATAACCGGCCCACATGACCACTAACTCAGGAAACTCCTGGAGGTTATCATGTTGGGATGAACCGGCATAACGGCTTCTGAAACTTGTATCTATAGTGCCGGCCCATGATTCGTATTCACGAGGAAAGTTATTTCCCCACTCTTTACTTCGTGGCTCCCAATCAGGGATTTCACTAACCATTTGAAAATATACCTTTGACTCACTTCTTCTTTCTAATATGGAGGAAGCGAAGAGTCCTAGAAGAAAAACCACGACCACCGTTGCAAGAAATATGAGCCACGCTAACCACGGTTTTTGTTTGGTAACTTCTGATACCGGTTTCATGTTGTGTGTGTTTGTATTGTAAGCACTGATTATTACTTTCCATTAGCATCATCCATATCAGGCTGATCCTTCTTGCTGTTATTACTTTTCATAAATCTGTCCATCCATTCAGGTACAATTGACTTCATACGGGGTACCAAAGAATAGGGGGTTGAAGCCAGGCTGTTTACTGTTCCGTGAGGGGTTTCGCGATGGCAATCCCAGCATCTGAATCCCTGACCTTTAAGGTGGTTCCTGCCGGTTACCTGCACTATATTTACCATATCCACCAGGTCACTGTGGCAACGGATGCAGTTCTGCTGAACTACATTGATCCCGGCCTGCTTAATCTGAATAACCTGGGGTTCCATGCGTGCAGTAAATATGCTTGCATGCCGTATGCCATCCTTACCTTTAAACAGGTAGGTCCTGACGAAATTATCATGCGGAACATGGCAACTATTACAGGTGCATGCATCCCGGTGACTGCTGTGCATCCATGTGGCGTACTGGGGATACATCACATGACAGTTAATGCAGGTTTCAGGCTTATCGGATAAATACGACTGAGCTCTTGAAGAATAAATAAGCAGTATTACCATGCCCGTTATCACTCCCGTGAGAATGATTACGGGTATCCGCCACTTGTCGGGTGGCTTAAAGAACCCGGCTATTTTTTTCAAAGTTCTCAAAAGCATAATATACTCTTACTGTGACAAATATAGGATATATTTTTGCGAAATCCAAGTTATAATAAAGGCCGGCATTACAAGCCGGCCTTTATCATACAAGTACACAACACAGTTATATCAAACAGCCCGCATAATTACTGTTTTATCATGGTTAAAACCATTTTAAATTTCTCAGTGGCAATAACTGCATGCGTAATGTTAGCCGGCATAATGATGGTCATGCCCTGCGTCAGGGTATTGGAATTACCACCGATGGTCACTTCTGCTTTACCTTCAACTACCTGGAGCATGGCATCGAAAGGAGAGGTATGCTCACTTAGCATTTGTCCTTTATCGAATGAAAACAGGGTGATATTACCGGTAGGCTTTGCCATAACCTGTATGCTGATAATTCCACCGTCAGAGTAATCCACTTCCTTATCGAAAGCAAAAGGCTTTGCGGTCATAAACTTAGATGGTTCCATATACATGTTGTTTGTAATTAGTTTAAGAATAGTTTCATATCGTCATCAACAGTTCCAATAGGAGCAATGCCGAAGTTTTTAACCAGTACGTTTGCTACATTGGGAGAGAGGAAACCCGGAAGGGTAGGCCCTAAATGTATGTTTTTAACTCCCAGGTAAAGCAGTGCCAGTAGAACAATAACCGCTTTTTGCTCATACCATGCAATGTTGTAAGCAATAGGCAGATCATTGATGTCGTTAAGCTGGAATATTTCCTTAAGCTTCATAGCAATAACAGCAAGTGAGTATGAATCGTTGCACTGTCCTGCATCCAGTACGCGCGGTATGCCACCGATATCACCCAGTTGCAGCTTGTTGTAACGGTACTTGGCACAGCCTGCTGTTAAGATAACCGTATCTTTTGGAAGCTTTTCAGCAAACTCAGTGTAATAATTACGATCCTTCATTCGACCATCACAACCGGCCATAACAAAGAATTTACGAATAGCACCGCTCTTTACAGCATCAACAACTTTATCAGCTAAAGCGAATACCTGAGCATGAGCGAACCCTCCAATAATCTCACCCTTTTCAATCTCAACCGGTGGTTGACATTTTTTGGCATGTTCAATAATTTCCGAAAAGTCTTTCGCTTGTCCGTTAACCCGGTTTGCAATATGTTTAAACCCGGGGAAACCTGCTGACCCTGTTGTATATACCTTATCCTTGTAAATGGCATTAACAGGAGGAGGTACCAGGCAGTTGGTGGTGAAGAGTATCGGACCGTTGAATGATTCAAATTCTTCTTTTTGTTTCCACCAGGCATTTCCATAGTTGCCAATAAAATGTTTGTACTTTTTAAAGGCAGGATAATAGTTGGCGGGTAACATTTCACTGTGGGTATAAACATCCACTCCGGTACCTTCAGTTTGTTTGAGCAACTCTTCCATATCCTTAAGATCATGACCTGTGATGAGTATACCCGGCTTGGTGCCTGTCCCGATGTTTACGTGTGTAAGTTCAGGATTGCCATAAGAGGTAGTATTTGCTTTGTCGAGCAGAGCCATGGCGGTTACCCCGTTTTTGCCACATTCCAGCACAAGGGCTACCAACTCATCAGCGCTGTGATCCTGAGTGGTTGCCACTAATCCTTTTTGCATGAAAGCATATAATTCCTTGTCCTCATAACCCAGGTTGAAAGCATGTTCGGTATAAGCAGCCATTCCTTTAATGCCATAAGTAAGCAGCTCACGCAGTGAACGGACGTCCTCATTTTCAGTTGCCAAAACGCCGACTTTAGGGGCATAGTTTACAAAGTCGTCTTCGGTTTCAGCGAACCAGGCAGCCGCATGATGCAAGGTTGATGGGTCGATGGTAATTCCGGCTTTTTCACAGGTTGCCTTCATAATTTCACGCAGTTCAAGAGCCTTTTTGATCCTTTTGATAAAGACAGCACGGTCAAAATTAGCATTCGTAATAGTGGTGAAAAGGCTGTCCATCACAAATTTGTTAACTTCATCATTCTCGATACCTTTTTCACGGGCTTTAACACCGTAAATAGAAATTCCTTTTAAAGTGTAAATCAGCAAATCCTGTAGGTTAGCTACATCATCGCTCTTACCGCAAACACCCTTGATGGTGCAGCCGGTTCCTTTAGCAGTTTCCTGACATTGAAAGCAAAACATACTCATAGTTTTGTTGGTTTTAGAATTGATTTATAATGATTTTATACTCAATAAGTCTTTTGTATTTTAGTTTATGACCGGGTTTTGAAAAGGACTCTATTATAAAGCCTGCCAGAACACTCCGGTGAAGTCACTGCTTATATCCAGGTTTCAGAAAGCACTTCGCCCTGAATACTCACTACTGTTTTTTTAATCGGAATAGTACGTGATGCCTGTTGACGGGCCATATCAGCTAATTGCACCAAGCCTGAAC
>JBAXYX010000110.1:0-7833 GCA_041670625.1 Lentimicrobiaceae bacterium
GTGTAGCTAACGGTTTGTAAAACAGTGATGCCTCCTTTTTATCAGGCTTAATCAGTACATCATGTCTGTCGGCTATTTCAATTATATAGATCAAAGCCCCCACTATAATCATTCCTTTAAAAATACCCAGGAAGGCACCGGCTAATCGGTTAACGCATCCCAGAGAAACTATCTTGAACATTTTATCTACTGCACTTCCCATGAAATAAGTGGCTATCATTACTAATATAAAACACAATACGAATGCTAATAAGTGCATAAATATAAAAGTCTTTCCTGTAGCTTCTACAAGTAAATTTTCAATAAACCATGCAAATCGTAATGAAATATAATAACCCAAAATGAGTCCTAAAAGGGAAGTAATGCTTTTAATAAAGCCTTTGTAAAATCCAACAACAGCACCAAGGGATGCAACAATGAGTATCAGAACGTCAATGCGAGTCATTTACACTCCTTTCAACTTGCGTGTTAACTTGGTTGCGAATACAAATTCATTCAATGTTTCATTATCACTTTTCAGGATAGAATCCTTATCCCCTTCCCAACAGAGTTTCCCGTTATGAATAAATGATACTCTGTCACCAATTTCCATTACTGAATTCATATCATGGGTATTCACCACGGTGGTTATATTATATTCCTGCGTGAGTTCCAGTATCAGGTTATCAATCACATTAGCCGTATGCGGATCTAAGCCGGAGTTAGGTTCATCGCAAAACAGGTACTGAGGATTCATTGCTATGGCACGTGCAATAGCTACCCTCTTTTTCATACCTCCGCTTAATTCAGCGGGGTATAGTTTATTAACATTCCCTAAATCAACACGTGAAAGACAAAAATTAGCCCTTTCTCTTCTTTCTTCAAGTGATTTTTGTGAAAACATAGCGAGGGGAAACATCACGTTCTCTTCTACATTTAAGGAATCAAAGAGTGCAGCACCCTGAAACAACATTCCAATATCCTGCCTTACCAGTTTCATTTCATCAAATGACATCCTGGAAAGAACTTTATCACCAAAATATACTTTGCCCTCATCAATTTCATACAAGCCAACCAGGCATTTCATCAGAACGGTCTTCCCGGAACCACTTCGTCCGATCACCAGATTACATTTCCCTGTTTCGAATTTAATGGAAACATCATCAAGTACTTTACTATCACCAAATGATTTGGATACATTTTTTGCTTCGATCATGAAAGGAGCAGGTTAGTGAGTAACAGGTTAAAAATAATGATTGCGATACTGCTGTTTACAACTCCTTTAGTACTGGCCTCCCCTACTTCAAGCGCCCCTCCTTTAGTAAAATAACCATGATATCCTGAAATAGATACAATCAGGAATGCAAAGACAACCGATTTTACCAGAGAATAGAATATGTCATATCCTTCAAAAAAAGCTTTCAAACCATAAATGAACTCAGCTGAAGGTACTAATCCCGTTACAACTCCGGCAAGCCACCCTCCTATATTTGCAACTATGATGCTGATCATAATGAGGATTGGATTGAAGAATAAACAAGCTGCAATTTTGGGGAAAATAAGGTAGGTGGCTGAGTTTATACCCATTATTTCAAGAGCATCAATCTGCTCCGTAACACGCATGGTCCCAATTTCAGAGGCTATACGGGAACCAACTTTACCTGCAAGTATCAGACTGATGATAGTTGGCGAAAATTCAAGAACCACTGACTGACGGGTAGCATACCCGATAGTATAGATCGGAACAAGTGGCGTGTCAAGATTAAATGCCATCTGAATACACAACACAGCGCCCATAAATACTGAAATGAAAGCAACAATCCCTATGGAGTCAATCCCCAGATGCTCAATTTCAATCAGTATCTGGCGAAAGTAAATCGACTGCCGCTCAGGCTTTTTAAAAGTCATCTGCATAAGCCTCATATACCGGCCGATGTGAAATAGGAAGTTCTTCATAGAATGGAATTGACAGGTGCTAAATTAGCGAATATTCTCATAAGAATCCTGTTTCAGGCACCAAACTTATTCTTTAGATCCCGACCTGTTTAAAATAACCTTCTGATCCTTTGCGATTGGCATTAATTTGTTAATTTTGAAGCGTTATATTAATCACTCAAACCATAAGGAAATGAAATTGCTCAATAAATATTCCCTTTCGATACTGCTGTTCGCTATCACCCTGTTGGTATCTTCATGCTCTGCTCCTGCTTATCGTCAAAACAAATATAAATCCGGACATCGTTATCGTGATTGTGGATGCCAGACAGTGCCGGGAAGCAATCAATCGATCTTATGCTTAAATGAACAAAAGTAGAACGCTACACCAAGCACTATCTGATTATATTCCCGAATCGGCTATAGAACCCGTTGAAAACTGGTTCAACCATCATTTTGTTGTATTAAGTGTAACACGCAACAGGTTAACAAAGTTGGGTGATTTCAGAGGAAGTCTGAATGATAAAGCTTCTTACATTTCAGTGAACCATAACCTGAACAGATATAGCTTTTTAATCACCCTGTTGCATGAAATGGCACACGCTGATGTACATTTCACTTATAAAAGACGGGTGAAGCCTCATGGTAAAGCATGGAAGCTGGCTTATCAGCGCCTGGCTACGCCATTTACTACCAATGGTACTTTCCCTGAAAAACTTAACCATGCATTTATTAAATACTTATTGAATCCGCGTGCTTCAAGTATGTCATTTATGCCATTGGCTCAAGCATTACGGGAATATGATAATAATTCAGATGATATTATCGTTTCAATGTTAGCTCCTGAAACTCTTTTTGCAATTCATGATGGGAGAGTTTTCAAAATGGTTGAAAAGCTTCGTAAAAGATATCGATGTTATTGCCTCGACAATAAAAAAACCTATCTTTTCAGTCCATTAGCTATTATTAAACCACTTGAAGATCAACAAAAAAGGACAGATGATTAACTTTATACCTGATAACCTGTTCTATTCAAAAATGTATAATCATAAATACAGGTTTATCAGATCATTTTTACAACTATATTAGATCATTAATACAAGCCCAATCATGAATCAAAACAACTATTGTATTATTATGGCCGGGGGTATCGGATCCAGGTTCTGGCCTATGAGCCGTAAGGATCACCCTAAACAATTTATTGATATTCTGGGGACCGGTAAAACCCTTATTCAATCTACTTTTAACAGGTTTCTCAAGATATGCCCTTCTGAAAATATTTATATCGTTACCAACGAAAGTTACAAAGAACAAGTACTTGAACAATTACCAATGATTGGTGCAAATCAGGTACTTTGTGAACCATCACGCCGTAATACTGCTCCCTGCATCGCTTATGCCAACTATACCATTCTTGAAAGAAACCCCAATGCGAATATAGTAGTAGCTCCTTCTGATCATATCATTTTAAAGGAAGATATCTTTACCGAAGTCATTACCGCAGCTCTGGAAGCTACTGAGAAAAATGACTGGCTTTTAACTCTTGGTATTCAACCCAACCGACCGGATACCGGTTACGGTTATATACAGTATGAGGAACATGATGCCTGCCCTGATGATTCACGCGTAAAAAAAGTAAAAACCTTTACTGAAAAGCCTCAGCTTGAAATGGCAAAAGAATTTCTGGCAAGTGGTGATTTCCTCTGGAACTCAGGTATCTTCATCTGGAAACTAAAGACCATCATGAAATCATTCGAAGCTCACTTACCTGATGTAGACCAATTGTTCAGAGCAGGCCTCGGTAAATACAACACTAAAGATGAACCGGCTTTTATTGAACAAACCTACTCCATGTGCAGAAATATATCTATTGACTACGGAGTGATGGAAAAGGCTGATAACGTTTTCGTCCTTTCATCCGACTTCGGATGGAGTGATTTGGGTACTTGGGGTTCTCTGTATGATACCCGTGTTAAAGACGATAATCAGAATACTGTTGTAGGTCAAAACGTAATGGTTTACGACAGCCACAACTGTATTGTGAATATGCCTGATAAAAAGCTTGTGGTACTGCAAGGCCTTGATGGATATATTGTGGTAGAGGATGCAGGTACACTGCTGGTTTGCCGCAAAGAAGATGAACAGCAGATCAGGCAATTCGTTAATGACGTCATGATCGAAAAAGGTGAAAAATATGTTTAATCAATTATAATTTATCTATGAAAAAGTTATTTATCCTGTTTTTTGTATTGCTGACCGGCATGGCACGTGCCGACGAAGGTATGTGGCTGCCCATGTTTATTGAGCGTCTCAACTACGTTGACATGCAGAAGGAAGGCTTAAAACTCACACCCGAGGAAATATATAGTGTAAACCACTCGAGCCTTAAAGATGCTATTATTCAGTTTGGAAATGGTTGTACCGGTGAAATCGTTAGCAGCCAGGGATTAGTATTCACCAACCACCATTGTGGTTATGGTTCTATACAGTCACACAGTACTATTGATCATGATTACCTTACCGATGGATTCTGGGCTATGAGTATGAAAGAAGAACTTCCAAACGAAGGACTAACCGCTCGTTTCCTGGTTCGTATTGAGGATGTTACCAAAAGAGTCCTTGATGGAGTAAATGATCAGATGTCAGAAAAAGACAGAGCAGACAAGATCAGCCAGATTTCAAAGACCATCAAGGAAGAAACAGAAAAAGATAATGGCTACTCAGCAAGAGTTGCCAGTTTTTTCAATGGTAATGAATACTACCTGTTTGTGTATGAAGTATTTCGTGATGTACGTTTAGTAGGTGCTCCCCCTTCATCAATTGGTAAGTTTGGAGCTGATTCCGACAACTGGATGTGGCCTCGTCATACCGGTGACTTCTCTATTTTCAGGGTATATACGGATGCTAATGGCAAACCTGCTGATTATTCTCCCAATAATATACCTATGAAACCTCGTCATTATTTACCTGTTTCAATGGATGGTGTATATAAGGGTGATTTTGCAATGATCATGGGTTATCCCGGTAGTACAGACCGCTATATGACTTCATGGGGAGTAGATCAGGCTATCAATATCTATAACCCTACTGTCGTAAAAATACGTGCCAAAAAATTGGCCATCATGCGTGAAGATATGGATGCCAGTCATGATATTAATATCAAGTATGCTTCAAAATATGCCTCCACTGCTAATTACTGGAAATATTATATTGGTCAGACCCGTGGACTGAAAAGACTGAATGTATTTGATGATAAGAAGAAGATTGAAGCTGATTTTACCGCTTGGGTAAATGCTGATGCAACCCGAAAGGCTAAATACGGAAATGTACTTTCTGATATTGAAAATGCTTATAAAACCTTAGGTGAATATACTCTGCAGCGCCAATACTTTTTTGAAGCTGTTTACCGTGGAGCTGAAATCTTATCTCTTGCTCAATCATTTACCGGACTTAAAAATGAGCTCAATGCTGAAACGCCATCAGCTGATAAGATTGCTAAATTAAAAGAATCTCTTCGTAAATATGTTGATAACTATTTCAAGAACTACAATGAACCAACTGACCGGAAGTTATTAACAGCCATGTTACAGATGTACTATGAAAATGTACCTGTAAATCAACAACCACAAGACTTTAGGAATTTGGTTGCCAAGAATAAAAATAACTTTGGAAAAATTACATCCAATATCTTCAGTAAATCAATGTTTGCTAACAGGTCAGCAATTGAGGCTTTTATTGCTGATCCCCAGGTTAAAAAACTAGAGAATGACCCGGCCTTTAAGCTCATCACTACTTTCATGGATCAATATAAAACGAACCAGTTGGCTATTGAAACACCTAATTCAATCATGGAACGCAGTAACAGGTTATTCATTGCCGGTTTACGTGAAATGCAACCTGAGCGTAAGTTTTATCCTAATGCAAACTCAACCATGCGCCTCACCTATGGTAAGGTATTAGACTACTATCCTGCTGATGCTGTTCATTATGACTATTTTACTACTATGGATGGTATTATGGAAAAAGAAGATCCGACAAGCTGGGAATTTGTTGTACCTGCCAAGCTGAAAGAACTCTATAATAAAAAAGACTTTGGTCCTTATGCTGTAGATGGAAAGATGCCTGTTGACTTTTTAACTACTACCGACATCACCGGTGGCAATTCAGGCAGCCCGGTCTTGAATGCTTATGGTGAATTAATAGGTTTAGCTTTTGATGGTAACTGGGAAGCCATGAGCGGTGATATAGCCTTTGAACCTGAACTACAGAGAACTATTGGTGTTGATATTCGCTATGTATTGTTTATTATCGATAAATACGCCGGTGCAAAAAACCTTATTGATGAACTTGACCTGGTAAACAGAAATAAATTTAAACCTGGTATTGAAAGTCTTAGTGCTCCAGTAAATGCAAGTTCTGTTCAATAATAATATTATATAAGTTTGCTGGTAAAGCAGCGTTTCCCAACAGCATTTATCAGCAAACTTTTTACCTTAACATCCTAAAGATGGCCGCTGAAATTGAAAGAAAGTTCCTGGTTACTTCTGATGAATACCGACATCTGGCTGAACCGGTACCTTACAGACAGGGTTATATTGCCATTATGATCGATAAGGTGGTCAGAATCAGAACCGTGGGTGATAAAGGTTATATTACGGTCAAAGCACGAATTAATGATACTACCCGGAAAGAATACGAGTATGAAATTCCTCTGGCTGATACCTTAGCTATGTTCAACGAAGTATGTACCAATGGAATGATTGAAAAGCTTCGCTACAAAATACGCTATGATGGCTTTGTTTGGGAAGTGGATGAATTTCAGGGAGACAATAAGGGGTTGGTTGTTGCTGAAATAGAACTTACCTCCGAGGACCAGCCATTCCATAAGCCCTTGTGGGTAGGTAAAGAAGTTACCGGTGATCCGCGGTACCTGAATGCCAACCTGGCACTCAACCCTTTCACAAAATGGAAATAAACTGCTCTCCCCATTAATTAATTGATGTGCATAAACTAAAACTCCCGATAGTCATCCTATGGAGATAAACTACCACTCCCAATAGTCGTTTATGGAGATAAACTAAAACTCCCGATTGCCGATAAATGAAACCGGTGTAGCAAAGTCAACCTTTACTACACCGGTTTTATTTTAACAAGAAGTGTCTGTTATCTGGTTACTTCACCAAAATCCAACTCTTTAATAATTCGTTGAGCATTGGCAAATTTGTCAATGATAAATAGTACGTATCTGATATCCACGCTAATGGTACGTTGAAGCTCCGGTTCAAAAGCAATATCGCCACTCATTGCTTCCCAGTTACCATCAAAAGCAAGACCAATAAGCTCACCATTGCCATTGAGTACCGGACTGCCTGAATTGCCACCGGTAATATCATTGTTACTGATAAAGCAAACCGGCATCCTGCCTTGTTTGTCTGCCCATCTGCCAAAATCTTTAGCCTCAATAAGCTGTTTTAGTTTTGCAGGAACCACAAATTCATCATTAGTAGGATCTTCTTTTTCAAGAATCCCTTCAGCATAAGTAACATAATCATAATGAACAGCATCAGCCGGGTAATAGTCCATAATTTTACCATATGAAACGCGCATGGTTGAATTAGCGTCAGGGTAATATACTTTATCAGGATTTGATTTACGAATGCCGTCAACAAACAAGCGTTGTGCTTTACGCAGCTTTTCCTGTGACTGTCCTTCCTTCATCGTCATAGTCATGAATGAATTATAAAAGGAATTGGTCATTTTGAAAGCAAGGTCATTTTCAAGAACCTTCAATGATGGTTTGCGCAGGAATGCATCATACTTTTCTTTAGTTGCCAGTACCGATGTTTCAAATAGTTTTTTAGCAAACAGATTTACATCACCTTTAAACTTTTTGTCAATCAGGTTATAAATGTCAGGCAA
>JBAXYX010000111.1:0-7726 GCA_041670625.1 Lentimicrobiaceae bacterium
CAGAACAGATTTAGAACAGCATTAACAATGATTATAGAAGTAAAAGTACCAAGCCCGGGTGAATCAATAACAGAAGTGCAATTAGCCTCCTGGCTGGTTAAGAATGGAGACTTTGTTGAAAAGGACGCTGAGATTGCCGAGATAGATTCCGACAAAGCAACGCTGACCATTAACGCTGCAGAACCTGGAATCATATCCTTAAAAGTGCAACAGGGTGACACCATTAAAGTTGGAGCACTTATTGCAACTATTGATATTCGAAACGCGGAAACTCAAATGCGCATCACCCCGCTTGCCCGGAAAATAATGGAAGATAATAAACTGAGTGATGAAGAAGTGATTCAACAGTTTGGCTCAAAAAGAGTCAGCAAGGCCGACATCCAATCCATTGTTGCCAATGTGTCGAATGCAACTCGCCCCAAGGAACCGACAGCTTCGGCTACAGCATCGGCACTTCAGCAGCCATCCTCGCCTGTGGGACCGGCACTTCAGCAGCGTGCCTCGCCTGATACATCGGTATCACACAAGCCATCCTCACTTACGAAACCGACAATGCAACAGCCATCTTCACTTGCTGAACCAACAGTACAACAGCCTGCTTCGCATGCTGCAACAACAATATCGAGAACAGACAACCGTACTACGGAACGTAAAAAGATGAGCACTCTGCGTTTGAAACTGGCTCATCGATTAGTTTCTGTAAAGAATGAAACGGCCATGCTTACTACCTTTAATGAGGTAAATATGAGCAACATCATGGCATTGAAGGAAAAATATAAGGAAAAATTCAAAGAGAAGTATGGTGTTTCCCTGGGGTTTATGTCGCTGTTCACCAAAGCAGTTACCATCGCACTGCATGAATTTCCGCAGGTAAACTCAATCATTGACAACGATGAGCTCATTTACCACCACTATGTGGATGTGGGTATAGCCGTCAGTTCACCGAAAGGACTGGTTGTGCCTGTAGTCAGGAATACAGAGTTGAGGAGCATTGCCAATATTGAAATGACTATTAAAGAACTGACTACCAAGGCACGCAATAACATGATATCACTGGATGAAATGACCGGAGGTACCTTTACTATTTCAAACGGGGGTGTTTTCGGGTCATTGCTCTCTACCCCCATCCTGAATCCTCCTCAAAGTGCAATACTGGGTATGCATAACATAGTTGACCGACCTATTGCCCTAAACGGACAGGTGGTTATTGCTCCTATGATGTACGTTGCTCTCTCCTATGACCACCGGGTAATTGACGGGCGTGAATCAGTAAGTTTCCTCGTAAGAGTTAAAGAGCTGCTTGAAAATCCTGAATGGATGTTTTATGAAGGCCTGGACCCGATAAAAGGGATGTTAGGTTTATAATTGTACTATTTTTGTTAAATATCCAATAAAAGTATTATCTTTACCATATACTACTTTATAGATCCTGCCTCTTTATTTTTGACCTGATAAGGTGTGATTTATGCAACTTCATGCATGGGTTGTGTAACATTTTTTAGATTAAGTTAACTTACTATTGTAAAAATTGTATCAAACATACCTTACTTGAAATTATTTATCAAATACATGGTGAGTAACCGCTGTAAAATGGCGGTAAAAGAAGAATTACAGAAATTGGGCCTTCATTTTATTGTTGTTGATTTGGGCGAAATTGAAATTATGGAAGAGCTTTCACCCGATCAACGTGAACAGCTTAAACTGGGATTGCTAAATTCAGGGTTTGAATTGATGGATGACAAAAAAGCCATCCTTATTGAGAAAATAATAAGTGTGATCACTCAAATGATTTTCTTTTCGGAAGAAGCTCCCAGAGTAAATTATTCTGACTACCTGAGCGACCATCTGGGCTTTGATTATACTTACTTGTCAAATATATTTTCGGAGGTTAAAGGAATTACTATTCAACAATTCATCATTCTCAATAAAATTGAAAAGGTTAAAGAACTTATGCAATATGATGAACTTAACCTGACCGAAATTTCATACAGATTAAATTACAGCAGCGTTGCTCACCTATCAAATCAATTTAAAAAAGTTACCGGGCTCTCCCCTTCTCAATACAAACAACTAAAAGATAAAAATCGTCTTTCGATAGAGGAGATCGGGATTGCCTTATTCAAATAACTATTATGGAATCACAATACGCCAGAAGTCTTATAGAAGCAAGTCTCGACCCTTTGATGACTATTAGTCCTGAGGGGAAGGTTACTGACATGAATCACGCAACTTTACACAGTACAGGACTGACACGTGAAGAACTCACAGGGACTGACTTCTTTAATTATTTCACTGAGCCGCAAAAAGCCCGTGAAGTTTATCAGGAAGTATTTGCGAAGGGTTCGGTTGCTGATTCACCACTTACGCTCAGGCATAAAGATGGCAAACTTACTGATGTTTTATTCAACGGATCTATATATAAAGACCAAAAAGGAAAGGTGTTGGGTGTAGTGATTGTTGCAAGAGATGTCACTCATCAAAAAATGATTGAGAATCAATTGAATGAGGCAAAAAATGCTGCTGAAGAAGCCACAAAAATTGCTGAAGAAGCCACAAGAACTGCTGAACAAGCCACTAAGACTGCTGAGGAAGCCACAAGAGCCGCTGAAGATGCTACAAAAACTGCTGAAGAAGCTGTAAAAGCTAAACAGCAGTTCCTGTCAAATATGAGTCATGAAATACGTACTCCTATGAGTGCTATTATCGGCTTTACTAAGGTGGTGCTGAAAACCGAACTGACTGAAAAACAGGAGGAGTATCTGAATGCTATTAAGATGAGCGGTGATGCTTTGATAGTATTGATAAACGATATTCTCGACCTGGCAAAAATTGATTCGGGGAAGATGACTTTTGAGCAAATCCCTTTCAATTTATCGAAGTCTATTGCTGCAATGTTGCATGTGTTCGAGACCAAAATACAGGAAAAGAATTTAAAGCTGGTAAAAGAATATGATCTCCAAATACCTGACATTCTGGTTGGTGACCCCGTGCGATTACATCAGATTGTTCTGAACCTGATGAGTAATGCGGTAAAGTTTACGGCTTCAGGTAAAATTACCGTCAGCGTTATGTTAGTCCATCAAGATGCTGAAAACGCTACGATCAATTTTGCTGTCTCTGATACCGGTATCGGAATCAAGGAAAATAAAAAAGAAACAATATTTGATAACTTTCAACAAGCCACAAGCGGTACTTCACGATTATATGGAGGAACCGGCTTAGGACTGGCCATTGTTAAACAACTGGTTGAATCACAAGGCGGTACTATTAGTGTTCAAAGCAAGTTGGGGGAGGGTTCAACCTTTAGCTTCTTATTGACTTTCAAAAAAACAGCCGGTTCCGCTGGATTTGAAGAAGAAGTTGAAGAACTGGATTCAGAAATCAAGGGACTTAAAATATTAGTGGTTGAAGATATCCCGCTCAATCAGTTACTAATGAAAACCGTATTGGATGACTTTGGCTTTGACTGCGTTATAGCCGATAATGGTTTAATCGCTATTGAAAAATTAAAATCAAATACCTTTGATGTCATTCTGATGGATCTATTGATGCCTGTGATGAATGGATTTGAAGCAACTACATATATCAGGGACGTATTGCATTCTAAGGTACCTATCATTGCTCTGACTGCTGATGTTACGACTGTGGATCTGGCTAAATGCAGATCGGTAGGAATGAATGATTACATTGCGAAGCCTCTGGATGAAAAATTATTATATCGGAAAATAATCAGCCAGGTAAATGAGACTTTCCACACTCAGGCCGAAAAAGTTACAAAATGTGAAGCAACCAAAAAATCCAAATGTATTAACCTGAATTATCTTAATCTGCGCACTAAATCAAATCCTGCCCTGATGATGCAAATGATATCACTTTATCTTCAGCAAACACCTCCGCTGGTCAGCGCCATGAAAAAAGGATTAAAGGATAAAGATTGGAATTCATTATACACTGCTGCACATAAAATCATTCCTTCGTTTGCTATTATGGGTATTAGTACGGATTTTGAAAATATGGCTAAAAAAGTTCAGGAATTTGCGAACACTCAAAAACAAGAGGATGATATACCAAAATTAGTATCACAAATTGAAACTGTTTGCTTGCAGGCTTGCGAAGAATTAGAACAAGAAATCATTGCTATTAAGAAAACTAACTAATGAAAACTGAACAAAAAATAAAATTGTTTCTTGTTGACGATGATGAGCTGTATTTGAAACTGCTTGAAATGGAATTCCTCGACCTCAAAGACATTACGGTTAAAACATTTGAAACAGGTGAATTATGTGTTAAAAGTCTGGATGAAAAACCTGATCTGGTAATTTTAGATTACATGCTTGACAGTATTAATAAGACTGCCATGAATGGAATTGAAACTTTAGATAAAATTAAAGAATTCAATCCTGCTATTCCGGTTATTATGCTATCGGCCCAGGATAAAATTGATGTGGCAATTGACTGTATGCACCACCAGGCAACCGACTATGTGGTAAAGAGTGAAACCGCTTTTCTGCGGTTGAAAAAAATAATCTGGCACACCCTGCAATACCAAAAGATTGAGAAACAATTAGATTGGTATATGAAACGGATGTAACCCTGAAATTGCATTATTCTTTATAGTTATTTACAATCAATAGTGGCGCACAATGTCCTCTCCGGCTGTGCTATAATTCCTCATGTATATGATATAATAAAATTAATTAAAATAATCACTAAAATATTTGGATTCGTAAATTATTTATTCCTAACTTTGTTGGAAAGTAAACCTTAAAAAATGATTTGTTATAGCAAAACATACTATTGACTATTACATAATTTTAAATGCCTGTCTTCATGATGGGTATTCTGTACCATCAGCTATTCAAACCGGTTAGGTAAGGAATTTAAGTTGAAGGGGAGTGTGGCGGTGGTGAGGTAGGGAGGTACAGCGGTGTAAACTCATTTTAACTCATTTATTACTAATAACCGGTGAAATGAACAGGACTCATCAGGATGACGAGAATTGGAGCGGCAATAAGAGTACCCGGCTGTTTGGGAATTTGAGAGACAGTATATATATCACTCTTTCACCTGATTCTGATGAGTATCCTGACAAGGTGCCTTTGCATTTCAGCTATCGTGAACTTATCAGGTACGCCTCATTTTCTTTGTTCTGTTGCTTTGTGTCGTTCTTTGTGATCCGGATATTCAATACCCTTGTGCTGTCCCTGTTTTTGCGACTTAATAATATTGCCCATACCTATCGGTTACTGGAAGTTAATTATCATAACAGTAGTGCCTCAAACTGGTCGGAGGGCAAGCTGCTCTTTATTCATCTGGTACCATACGTAGTTTTCGTAATGCTGGGGATGTTCATGCCGGGCTGGATACGCAAGTCGCGTAGTTGGTATGTTCACCTTGCTGTTACCTGGATGTCATTCAACATGGTGATTTTTGTTATTTCGGAACTCGTTTATGGGTTGTTCGATTACTCCGGATTAGGCGTTCCTCTGAAATGGTTCTCACCCAATATCTATGTTGCGATTGCGGAGGTGGTGATTTTTACGTTTCTGCTGCTGACAGGGGTTGGCAGATTCGGATGGTTCTTCCTGCAAAGCGCACCACATCTGGATTTTAGTATGGATTACCAGGTAGTTCGTTCTTGGTTTACTTATGCATTGCTTATTCCTTTTGTGGTTTGTTTTATGGCAATCCCGTTTATTGTAAACATGAATCAGTTTTTTCACCTGCTGATCACTCTGGTGGTTTCATTCGTGGCGATTGTGATTGTTTTTGGCACGATTACTAAAGTATATGTCGTAGGAATGAATGACGAACAGCCTCATACTGTGCCGGCTTATGTCTGGCTAATTGTCTTTGCAGTCATTATGACGGGCTTGCTATTCATAAAAGATAGCAGGTTTATTTTATATTCCTGACGGGTTGGGCGGTTTAAGCTACGATTAGTGAAATAGCGTTATGGTGATCAGGAGAATCGATAACTTTGCAACCTGTTATTTATATAATTAGTTGCAATGAATGAGAAGATATGGCGTAAGGATTTTATTTTTCTGATATTGTCGAATTTCTTGATGTACATTACGTATTACGCAATATTATCAGCGCTGCCTGTTTATCTGGTCAATGAACTTCATTCCTCAAAAATGCAAGTAGGTGTTGTTGTCGGCGCTTACACGATTGCTTCGGTTTTAGTACGTCCGTTTTCAGGTTTTGCACTTGACAGGTTTGGTCGTCGCACCATTTTTACACTAGCATTAATCATCTATTCGCTATTATTTGCAGGATATTTGATAGCCGTAACCATTACGTCCATCATATTGCTTCGGTTTGCACAAGGGCTTACATGGGGATTTACAACAGTATCAGGATCAACCATTGCTGCTGATATTATCCCGGTAACAAAAAGGGGTGAAGGGATTGGGTATTTTGCTTTGTCGACCACGCTGGGGATGTCTGTTGGTCCGGTTATCGGGTTATTTATTAGTCATCATTGGGGATATACTGCTATGTTTGTTTCGGGATTTTTTATTGCCATGGCAAGCTTGGCGTTTGCTTATGCGGTACATCTGCGCAAGCGGTTTGTGGTTGGGAAACGTATTCAGTTTCAATGGCACACCTTATTTGACATGAATTCCCTTAGGCCGTCGTTTAACGTATTTATTACGATGATTGCTTATGGAGGGTTGCTTTCGTTCATCGCTCTTTATGGCAGTGAGATAGGTATTCAGAATTCCTCACTGTACTTTCTGATATTTTCTATCGGCATAGCTATATCAAGGCTTACAGCCGGCAAGGTATTTGATAAAGAAGGACCTCGCAGAATCATTACATTTTGCCTGATATTGCTGATAATTGGGTTCCCATTACTAGCTATGGCGAAAAATGCAATACTATTTTATATGTCGGCCATAATTATCGGATTTGGTAATGGCGTTGTATTCCCAACGTTTCAGTCGATGGTCAATAACCTGGCAGATACCATACACCGGGGAGCGGCCAATTCAACGCTCTATACCGCGGTTGATCTTGGAATGGGATTAGGAATGATTTTAGCAGGACTCATTGCACAGCATTACTCCATATCAGCTATTTTTTGGGTAAGCACGTTCATAAGTGTTGCCGGACTGATATTTTTCCGCTTCTTTGTGCTGAGCTTTTACGAAAATGCCATAGAATCTAAATAGATGATTGGTGATTAAAGAAGGGCGGACACGTGGGTCCGCGGCGAACTGTTGTTTTGCGGCGAACTGTTGTTTTGCGGCGAACTGTTCGCATCAATTACTATGATTCCATTTGGCGGGATTGTTGTTGATGTAATTCGTGATGTTATGAAACGATCTTTTATTACGGATAATGCATTCATAATAATCACGTTGCCATATTTTACCTTTAAAAGGGGGCCAATCCAATGTTTTAACCCCACGGATATATTCGTTTGTTGACATGGTTTTGAACCATTGAACGAGGGTGGAAAGCGACGAGCCGACATGTAGGCCCATTATACCATCTATCGATTCTTCCTTTTCATTTGTTTCAAGGGTAACGTCAGGGTCAATGCCTGGCATTGACTGAACAGCCCCATTATTGATTACTATTGCATGAAAATGATCAGGCATAATCTGGTAACTGCCTAATTCAATATCAGGAAACTTTTGTGGTATTTTGTTCCACCATTTATCTATCATGATACCGGCATCATTCAATATCATTTCCCCATCTTTGATTACTC
>JBAXYX010000112.1:0-7710 GCA_041670625.1 Lentimicrobiaceae bacterium
ATTTCCCAATACAGTTTTCGATTTTGGAAGCATTGAAGGGTTTGTCATACATAAGTCCTTACCCGAGCAGAGAATACTTATTGATACAACTAATTCTGCCATGTCTGCAACAACCAATATTATTGATTCTGAAGCACAGCAAATGGTATTTGAGCATAAGGTTAAAAACAATTATTACAGCCAATGGAAAATTGACAGGAACAAAATATAGGCGGAAGTAATCGGTCGTAAGATTATGATAAAGTTGCCGAAGAAAGATGAAGACATCAGGTTCATCAACACATTAAAATACAGCAAGTGGGATGGTAGAATGTTTTTATGGGAGATTCCAAATTATCCTGGAAATTTGGATCTGATTAAAGATCACTTCAATGGAAGAATTGATGAAATGATTATCCATATTAGCCCGTAAAAAAACCGAGCAGTAAAAAATTAAAATTAGTTTTGTACTGCTATGGTAAACAGGAGAAATTTAACATCAAGAATTAAGTCAGAAATCGTGTTGTCCTTGTTACGTGGAGAGGATACCGAGATGCTGAGCCGCAAATACGGTGTAACAATAGCTGATATCTCCAAATGGAGGGATCAGTTTGTAGAAAATGGGACTACAGGTTTTAAGCGTAAACCTGATGACGCTAAGTTAAGTGCTGCTGAGCGTAAGATAGGGCAGCTGCAAATGGAGTTGGAACTCACAAAAAAAAAGAACGAATTGGTAACAAAACTAAGAAAGAAATAATATCCATGTTGATACTGGAACGTTATCCTTTGACGCAGAAGCCTTACCCGAAGCGCCTGATATTTAAGGTTGTCGGTTATAGTAGCAGTACCTGGTACGAGCATCCAACGCCCAGAACCGGAAAGCGTGGTCGCAAGCCCCAACACTCTGATGAAGTGTTACTGCATGAGATTAGCGTGGAAATCAAGAACAGCACGTTCAATGCGGAGGGCTATATTAAGGTAAAGAAACGCCTGGAAAAACGAGCTGAGAACGCCATAACAGCCGGAAAGGAGCGCGTCAATCGGGTCATGCGTGAGAATCACCTCCTTAGCCCGTACCGGATAGAGAAGAAGGTTACTAAGCATGAACATGAGGGAACCATCATTACGGATACGCCAGATAGAATGTGGGGCACCGATGGCAAGAAGTTCTGGATTGACGGAGAAGGTTGGTACTGGTTCTTTGGTGTGATCGATCACTTTAATGACGAGATCCATTCATGGCATATAACAAAGAAGGGTAACCGATTTGCAGCGATGGAACCAGTATGTGGAGCTGTTCGCAAACTTTTTGGCTCAGTTGATAAGGACATCTGTAAGGGGATGATGCTCCAACTGCGAAACGATCATGGTTCACAATACGATTCTGCCGACTTTAGGAATGAAATGAAATTTTTAGGGCTGGAAGTGTCAAAATCGTATGTGCGTTCCCCGCAATGCAATGGAATCATTGAGCGGTTTCACCGCACCCTTGAAGAACAGGTATTCCAGATACATGCATTTTCAACCTTTCAGGAGGCATATAATACTATTGATCAATTTATAAACAACTATAACAAGAACTGGATATTACATCGACTCAATTACTGCTCACCTATAGAGTATAGGGAGAAGTACGCTGAAAGCCTGCGAAAAGAAAAAGATTTGAACCCATCGGGTAATAAAGAACCAGAGGAGCAGCTTGTCCTCATTTTGAGTGGCTCAACGCCACGAAAAAATGAAGCTGCTGATAAGGCGAAAAGAAAAGGGGTAATATGCTCTTGCAATACCCCTTCCTTGAATCCTTCGGTATAACAAGTCACCATCGGATCAGCTTGTCCGATACAAAAATAGTAAAAAAATAAAGTGCTCGGTTTTTACGGGCTAAAACAAATTGTAAAAAACTAAAATTATGAGAACATTAATTTTTGTCCTAATAGCATTAAGTCTTAGTGGGTGCAAAGAGACTGATTGCCCAGCATTTCCAACAAGATTAGTTGAATATTTCCCATATACTAATGGTGATGAGCTAAAATTTATGAACACTAATAATGATACACTTATATTAAAAATTGACAAATACTGGACTTCTGATAGTTATAGCTTTGATTGGAATTGTAAATGTTCATGTGAAGCAGATGCTGGCTTTGATACAGATGATTCAGACAAATATTCTATAAAAATTCAAGGAAGGATTCACTTTTATAACGAAAGTAATACTTCTATTTTAAGCTGTAATTTCTATGAAGCTCAATTGAGCAATGATAATTTTGAAATAGAAAAAATAATTGAAAATCCATATTCTGACAAATTTATGGAATCTTTTGGAGACACCGTGGTTATGAAAAAAAATGATTATTATAGGTTTGGAAGCGTTAAAATAATTAAAGGCAAAGGGATAGTTGAATTTTGGGACAATAAAAAAAAATGTAATTGGATGAAAATAGAATAAAAACGCGCCCTAACATGCGGTCATAAAACATTGGGGGCGAGGTGTTTATTCGAACTTTTGTTCTCGCATCAAGACTTGTTGTACCTTGATAATGAAGTGGCTCTGAAATCCACAACGTTTCAAAGTGTGCCGAGAAGCAAAACATCGGCAAGAACAGAGTTTTGCATACTGTAATTGATATGATGGAGGCCAGTTGTAAGGTTGAACTGACAATATCACTCACAAATGTGCCACCTGTATCACTCACAAATGTGCCACCTGTATCACTCACAAATGTGCCGATCGTATCACTCACAAATGAGGTTAGTAAACAAAGCGACACAGGGAGGGAAAGTTCTACTGACCTGATGGTTGATCATAATGCCGGTAGCACGCTTTAATCATCAGGTTGATTATAACAGGTTCAGTTTAATGGAGTTAGAATGAGCTTGCCTTTGTGAGTTGTTACGATGGTTTCCTTAAGGCTTCCACCCGGATTAAATACAATTGGATCAGTATCTGATTTGATTGATTTGCCACTTAATGACTTACCATGATTATTAAAGCCAATTACCTCACCAGTACCGGCATTCCTGACAACTATCCATTTATCCTTTGCTGATGAGGTATAGACAAAAGGTTTACCAAAATTCCCTTTCCCGGTGGTTTCTGAAATAATTACCTCCTTCGTTCGATTATATACCGTTAATCGATTACTTCCGCAGAATATAAAATCCATTGATCCATCAGCATCAAAATCGGAGTATTCAAACCATGGATTATTGCCAAAATGGCCAAAAGTACTGGTGCTTATCAGTCCGGAGTTATTAATATAAACAAGTTCACCTTTTTTGTTGATAGTCATGAAAATGCCTTTGCTGTTTGTCCGGTTTTCAAATACAGAACCGTTTGCTGAAGGTGTAATACTATGACCAATTTTAATACGTTCTCTACCCCTGCGATCAAATATTCTGATACCTTCTTCGGGACTGCTGTAAACAAGGTAGTCGTTACCATTGGAGCGAAAAAAATCTATTTTACCTTGTCCTTTTACTTTGGGCTTTTGCCAGTCAGGCAGTTGAACTCCTTTTAGCGTAATATTATACAATAAATGGTTAGTGCCAACATAAAGTAGCCGGTAATCTTTTCTTTTATCATAATCAAATACAGCAAGTTCACCTGATAACGGCGAAGGCAGTTTTACCGGTGATCCTTTGACTTCCTTACCGTCAGGGTCAATGATGTGCATATAGTTTTTTGAAGCAATTACATAGTGTATTTTACCATTACGCCGATAATCTACCTCATTAATTTGTGAAATAGAGGGCTCTTTTAAATTAAATGACCAGAGCAACTTACCCTTGTAATCGTACATTTTCAGGGTGTTATTTTTGCTGAAAACGGCGATTCTTTTTTGCGTTTTACTACTTCCGCTTACCACCTGTGGAGGTAATGATCCTGCTTGAGGTACTCTTATATCCGTAATTACTTCAGCTTTAGAAGTGACTTTACCAGGTTTAGTTCCACCAGGTTTGGCTCTGTTTTTATTAGTCTCTGAAGGTTTCGTTCCCTTAGGTTTAGCTTCACCGGGTTCAGTTTCATCGGGTTCACTACCAGTTTTTTCAAAAGCATTTCTTTCCTGCTTTGTCAGTTGAGGAGGCAAGTCTTTACTATTCTTACCGGGTACCAGCCAGGCATGTATATATTGCATGTCATTATCGGCGCTGTATTGTAATCCAATCTGGTTGTTTTTACTTAACAGGTTAACCCATTCTCTGCTGCTATTGCCGGGAGTTGATTTTATAAACCAGTTTGCTATTACTTCCGGACGAAGATAAATAAACACATTTGAGTTTTTGCCGACTCGTTCGCCGGAAAGGGTGAACATAGCATCCGGATTATTGGAAGTACCGGAAGCAATATGCGAACGATAGTTTTTCAAAAGCCGGATATTGGGACTGATGGCAACATTCTTTTGAGTAATCAAGCAATAAAGTGGGGCGGGCATATGGAAAAAATCGCCCCATAAATCATCAGTAAAAGTGTTGTAATGCAATATACCTATAGAGTCGTCAACAGGCTGGATAAAAGGTTTTAGATAATACATGGCACTATCTATATTTTTATGTTTAATCAGCACCATTTTAGCTGAATCAATTCCTTTGAAGTAGTCATTTGTAACCAATAAACTGACGGAACTACCAATCCAAGAGCGTAAATGGTCAGCAGGAGTAAAGATTTCATCAGACTCTTCTCTGATGGATGCATCATAACCATTAACATGGAGCGTATCAGCAGATAAAAAGTGACGGGTATACAGCTCCTGGTTGCTCAGGGAGAGTGTTAATGCAAAAGCAGTATTTGCAGGATAGGAGCTAAGCTGATCAAAATCAACAGGTTGTTGCCCTTTAAACAGATGATTAGAATTTGTGTAAGTAAATCCTCCCAACCGTACTTCATCCTTCTTAATATTTAAATCGAAAGTAGTCCATTCATCAAAAGGTGTTCCTTCAAACAGCCAATCGGATTTCATGGGCCATACAGCATTCGTCAGATTGTAATTATTAATCAATATTACGGCATCGACTCTTTTACCCCCGGTAGCTGATATTCGGAGAAAGGTTTTATCATTTGACAGCGTTGAATCGGAAGTCAGGGTGTTGAACGAGCTTTGCAGCGTATGCTTATCAGCGCTAATTGCAATTAAGCCATGGCTGACATAATACCATAGTTGCTGTTTCTCATGACTGATTCGGTGAATTGACTTATCCTCAGTTGTAAAAGAGTAAGAACCATCACTGAGCAGATGACGTATATGCTTTTGAATATTTTTAAGACTTGTTTTGCCTAAAGAAGTAACAACTAGCAGATTAGGTTCCTGATTATCACCAGGAACCAAGGCAAATAGTATCTCATTGTCATCAATGAGTTTCTTTAGCATCTCATCACCATCATTGATGGAATCCATCCAACGGTTTATTTCAAAGAAAGTACCTTGCCTGGTATCAAATAAGTCCAATAATGCTGATTTGTTGATGGAAGCAAATAGTCGACTGGCAGAGGAAGTTTTGATGATTACGGCAGTATTGAGGGGAAGAGCATTTACCACAGGTGAAATCGGCTCTTTAAGGAACAGATAATAAGACCTTACCGCCGAACCGATGAAACCTGCTAATACTAAAAAAATTAAGATAATAATTATTATCCGCAAATTCTTCATTATGCTGAATTTGGAATCCAAAGATAGGGCTATTCATGGATAAATATAACAAGGAAACTATTTACTAATCAACAAAATTATGTTCATAAATCACCGAGCAGTGATTTGATTAAAAGTTGTCAGGTAAAGAACCGTAATCTCCTTAATTGCAGTCAGGTAAAAATATGGAGTCAGGAAGCATTAATAACAGTAATTACTCTGATTGTTATCGGGTTATGAACCGTAATTTCCTTAATTGTTATCGGGTTATGAACCGTAATTTCCTTAATTGCAGTCAGGTGAGAATATAGAGTCAGGAAGCATTAACAACTGTAATTACTCTTTATTATAATGAATAAAATGCTTAAGTTTGGTGCTTCAAGCAAAGATATTATGGAAAGGCCTATATACAAACTTATTGGACTGATAGTACTGCTCATGAGCGTACAGTTCTCTCCCTCACTTATTGCTCAGGAATCTTATACTTCCGATAATTGCATTAACCGTAGTGGATTTGAATACGGAGTGATGGGTGGTATCTTTATGGCCAACAATAAAACAGCCGATTTCTATTCAGGGAAACCAGAGAATGAAAACAGTGTTGATTACCTCATGAGCAATTCATACCGATACAATGAGATTAAGCAATTGGTAGATTTTCATGACACTCTTTTCGTATTGGAGTATCCCGGAAAGATGAGTTATAGTCCTGCCTTTTCATTCGGACTCTTTGTTAAATATGATTTCAATTGCCAGACCGGCATTTATGCACAATTCTCATACGTCAAATTAAACTCAAATGATGTGGTTACGTTTGAGGTAGATCCCAAAGAATACCTGACAGAACCTGATATCAGGCTATTTCCTATAAAAGGTGTTGAGGAAAGGAATATGCTTGATTTAGGGATTTCGCATGCCATTGGATTAAATAAGAATGCCAGGATGACCATAGGCGGAGGAATAAGCATGAACAATACTCTGGTTAATGAATCGGCTATCTATATTGAAGAAAAGAAGTACAGCCTGGTCAATATTTATGGAAACAGGCCTTATGTGCCGGGTACCAACCAGCAATCGTATGAAATAAGGCAGGGAGGCATTGGTTTTGGTATCTATGGCAATGTCGGTGCCAGGTTGGAGTTCAGTCCTACTATTGCTATTGAACCTGGTGTGATTGTCCATTTAATGAAAGTAAATCTTGAGGAACATGCTGATTTCCTGCCGCAATACAATTTCTATTTAAAACTTATTTTCCGCGACTTGTTAAATTTTGAACAGTGATTCAGTAAGAGCACTATATTAGTTACTGATAGGGCGCAGTTGATTCCGAATAAAGTGAATGACGACTTCCTTAATCCAATTTAAGGGATAGTTGTTCACTCATGTGGAATGTTTTACGATGCCAGGGAGTGATACCATATTTTGAAATAGCCCTTTTATGCTCGGCGGTAGGGTAGCCCTTGTTCCGTTCCCACCCGTATTCGGGGAAATCAGCACTTAACTTGCACATCAACTCATCACGATGCGTTTTTGCCAGTATGGAAGCAGCAGCAATCGACATGAATATGCTATCACCTTTAATAACACACTGATGATTGATACCCGGGAATGGATGAAACCTGTTACCATCAATAAGCAGCAGTTCAGGCGTTACTTTTAATCCTTTTATAGCGAAGTGCATGGCTCTGATGGAAGCCTGCAATATATTAATTTCATCTATAGTTTCAGCACTAACGCTCGACACACACCATGCAATGGCATCTCTTTCAATTTCTTTACGAAGCTTTTCACGAACTGAAGCAGTCAGCATTTTAGAGTCATTGATCATCGGGTTGTAATAATTGTCGGGTAAAATGACTGCTGCAGCAAAAACAGGTCCGGCTAAACAGCCTCTTCCGGCTTCATCAGCACCGGCTTCCACCAAACCTGTATTGGAAAATCGATTCTTAAGCATATCAGGGAACCAACCGGTTTAGTAGGAAAGAGCAGATCAGTAACAACATCATGATATTGTAAAACCTGGTTCTTTTTTGATTATGAATAGAGTATGACAGCATTATTGAAATTGGAATATAAAGAACCGGTAACAGCAAAGGAGCTGCTG
>JBAXYX010000113.1:0-7523 GCA_041670625.1 Lentimicrobiaceae bacterium
CAGAGTGTACGATCCAGGTCAAAGAACAAGTGTTTGTATAAAGTCATTCTATTCGGTATTTTGAAGCAAAATTAGGTAAAAGGCCCCCAAATAAAAATAAAGTTACGAATTTACTTGACAACGGGTGTCGTCAACAAGCTACTGCTTTTATTGCAGCGCGGGTTAAGATAGTGGAGGGAGCCGTAAGCAAAGAAATCAACCATGGTCAGCAACTTAATGGTGATACTTTGTTCTGACAAAGATGCAAGCCCTGTGCTTAATGTGGGTACCTTAAACTACTCCGACTAAAGAGCAAACCAAGGGGAAACAGGAGGAGGACTCACAAGGAAACACTTCAGAAAGCGCAAAAGATGGACACGCTTAATGGTTCCAAAGAAGATTACACCAGGGGCTTAAAAGAAGGTTTGTCTTGAGGCTTAAGAGCGAGCACAACGAGGGGACACTTCAGAAGACGCTAGAAATGGCCACGCTTAATGGCTGGAATTACGACTGTTAAAATGGGGACTTTAAATAGGATTCCATTTTATTCCCTGATGGGTATGGCGTTTATTCATTTCATTGATAATCATTACCGCTACCTGGTCGGAGCGGAGTAATCCCCATGGGGGAGTGGCAAGATACCGGGGCGGGACCTCGCCGGTAAAGCGTTCTATGACAAAGGAAGGGTTTAGCAGCTCCATAAACTTAATAATGAAGTCAATATAATCATCGAGTGAAAAGAGATTATAGTGTTGAGGATTCAGCCTGAAGTCAGATTCCATGGCAGTGTTTTTTACTATTTGCAATTGATGGAACTTGATGGTGGTAAGAGGAAGCTTTGAAACAACCGTTGCCCTGTTCAGCATTTCATCTCTTGTTTCACCCGGAAGCCCGAATATCATGTGTGCACCCGTCTTGATCCCTAATACAGCAGTTTTTTGAATGGCCTGCTCACACTGTTCATACGTATGTCCCCTGTTGATTCGTTGCAGCGTATGATTATCAGTGGTCTCCAGACCATATTCAACCATAATATAGTATTGCTTGCTCAACCGGGCAAGCCACTCCAGCTTTTCATCATCTATGCAATCGGGCCGTGTGCCAATGACTAAACCAATGACATCAGGATGGCTCAGCGCCTGTGTGTAAATCTCCTTTAGTTGATCAATTGGGGCATAGGTATTGGAATAAGTCTGCAGATAGGCAAGGTACTTCATGGCCCTGCGGTATCGGACTTTATGGAAAATAATACCTTCATCTATTTGCTTAAGGACCGGGATTGCGGGGTTGCAGTATGAAGGATTGAACGCATCGTTATTACAATAAGTGCAACCTCCCGTAGCGATCGTATTATCCCTGTTGGGACAGGTAAAGCCGGCATCAATACTTACCTTCTGAACCCTTTGTCCAAAAGTTTTCGTGAAGTATGCATTATAGGAATTGTAAGGTTTATTTGGAGGCAGAAAGTCAGTTATCATGCTGCAAAAGTAATAAAAAAGGTCACCCGTGGGGGTGACCTTTTGATTATCATTTTGTTAGAGTTATTTGGTTACACGTTCCAGGCGTTTCATAATAGAGAAAATGAAGGTACCTGAAATCAGACAGCAGATAACGAAGAATGACCATAATTGCCACAGTTCAAGTCGGCCATAGAAGATAGCTCCGATAAACAGAAGCTGGTTACCTAATGCTGTAGCTGCCAGCCAGCCACCCTGCATGGTCCCTTTATATTTAGGAGGGGCTACTTTTGATACGAATGAAATACCCATGGGGCTTAAGAATAACTCGGCTATGGTTAAAATGAAGTACGTTGAAATTAACAGATAGGGAGTTACCAGTTCGTTACTTGGAACCGGATCACCACTAAGATGCGACTGTGATGTTAAACCTAATGAGCCAATCAGCATAACGGTGAAAGCAATGGCAGCAAGGAACATACCTATACCAATTTTACGTGGAGCTGAAGGCTCTTTACCCTTCCTGTTTAACCATGAGAACAGGGCAACCGCTACCGGGGTAAGTGATACGATAAAGAATGGGTTGAGGTGCTGGAATAATTCAGGTTGGAAAAGATTTTCTTTAGGCATCGTACTGAGTTTATAGTATGCGAAGTACCCGAATACAACAGCTAATACCGTACCTATAATACGGTGTGCTGAGGTTGAAGTACGGCGTATAAGGAAGTACAGACCAAGGGCAGCGCCAAACATGGGTAATAGTGTCCAAAGATCAAACCAGAAGAAGGTTTCAGAACTTACAATGCGCTGCGTATAGTCACGGGCAAAGAAGGTAAGGGTAAGCCCATTTTGATGGAACGACATCCAGAAGAAGATTACAACGGCAAAAACAAGGAATAATGCAGTAAGACGTTCTTTAACTTCAGCTTTTGGCATTTCAACTTCTTTGATGGCAGCACCACTTGAATCCTTTGCAGGAGCAACGGAAAAGCCCGGGCGGAGATACTTATTAAATGAAAAATAAACAATCAGTGAAATGAGCATCATGAAAGCAGCGAATCCGAATGCATAATTATAACCGGTACTGAACGCGGTGACATAGGAATTGGCGAAAGTGATGACATTAAAGTCAGCTGGTAAAACACCTGATTGAAATGCATCGGGAGCCAGATTAGTCAATTTGTCGGCTGCACCTTCAACACCTCTGATAGCTTTCCAGCAAAGGGCCGGTAACTCAGCTTTGTCAACGAAGCCAAAAGTACCTAATACATATTTCTTCAGACTGATGGCTACAGTTGGAGCAAACAATGCACCAATATTTATACCCATGTAGAAAATGGAAAAGGCGGAGTCACGTTTGCTTTCATACCTGGGATCTTCATATAAGTTACCAACAACAGCCTGAAGGTTCCCTTTAAACATACCATTACCAAAAGCAATGACCAGCAGACCGGCGCATGACTGAATTAAGCCTGCAGTTGTAGAAGCCGTAGGTATTGCAATAAGTACATAACCCACAGCCATACAAACTATACCAAAGGCAATGGTTTTTTTGAGGCCGACTACCCGGTCTGCAATAATACCACCAACCAGTGCAAGTGCATAAATTGATGCATAGAAAATTGAATAAATAATACCTGCGTTTGAACCGGTTAAACCGAATTTGGCTTGCAGGAATAATACCAGGATAGCCATCATGGTGTAGAAACCGAACCGTTCCCCCATGTTTGCAAAAAACGCTACCAATAGTCCCTTAGGATGTCCTTTTAGCATAAGTTTTTATTGTTAAGTGATGTTATAAATTGATGAATCGATTATTCTTGGCAGGCAAATATAGCCAATAAAATTAATTCCAAATTTAGTAAAAGATTTAAAGCTTGAGCAATAATTGAACTTTTACTTCTGATTTGACATTCCCGTCAATGGTTTCTAATCCGCTACCCAACTGATTCTGGTTAGAATAGAAGCTTCTTGAATACCTGATCCATAAGTCAATGGAGCGGTTAAAGCTATATTTTGTCATAATGTAAAACCTGCTTCCTCTATAGTAATATGAAGGTATTGAAAATGAATACAACACATCACTTTCATAAGCATAAATACGTTCATCATAAGTATCAGTGTCAAACAACGCATACCTTAAGTTTATCAGCCATGGCTTCTTTTCAGGAGTATAAATAAGGTCCTGATATACTAAAAAGCCGGTATTTGATTGGTTATCAGGCTTTATTGTTTTAATGAACTCCAGCCTGCTTTTGAATGTCAGCAGGGGAGTCGGATGACACACGATGTGAAGCCTCAGGTTGTGCTTTGCTTCCGATTCAGGATAATCAATGTACGGGTTCGCAAGAGCATAGTTCATTTCTTTTTTGCGGAAGTGATAACGAAGAATGATATCAGTGTATGGAATATCAAAGAAAAGTTGAGCCATATATTCAACTCCGACAGAAGGTGCATCAACACGGTATTTGAGCCAGTCAAATTGATAATAGTCGGCGTAAGCAGAAAATGTCAGGGTGGAGTTCAGGATAGCGAACATACCCAAATACAGTCCTTTTTCATTGGCATTTTTGCTGCTTTCGGCAAAGGCATTACTAAACAGGTTCTGATAATCCTTATCGTAATTTCTGTACAATAACGACAGGCCAAACAGGGCATCCGGTTGATAGGAAACACCTGCCAGGTATGCTTTGGCACCATTGCTACTGCCCGATAATTCGCTATAGATGACCAGCGAGTGATAGATAAGCGATACATCAGTACCGAAGTTGGTTAAAGAGTTACCCCGGAAGTCAAATTGGTTGTATGGAAGTGCTTTGGTATTTATGTCAGCGCTTAATTGTGTCCGGAAAGCAGTAGCACCAAAGCGGAATATTTTATACCGGGTTTGGAGATTTGATCCGTATACCATCTGTTTGACCGACTTTTTATTGGCCAGTTCAGCCGGTGTACGGTGCAGACCTGTTTCAGTCAATGAATTAATGGTGAGTATTTCATTGGATGTAGTGTCGATGAGCAGGGCATTGGCATCTACCAGCCTTGACGAGTAAAAGAGGGTGAGATCAAATAAAGAGAGGGGCGCAAGAGTTACAGCAACGCCTCTTAAGAACTGGCTTTCATTGGCGCCGGTGCTTGCCTTAACTTGGTTAACGCCTCTGTTCAATACGGTAGCAGATGGGTTTTTTGAAAAGCCAAAGCTGCTGTGTATCGTTAAGCCTTGACCGAACTGGACGTGATAGTCACCTAAAGCAAGGTTTTTAATCAGCCCCTTCCCCTTATAAAAGAAATGAAGTGAATAGAAATCGAAGCCCTTTTGCAGTGAATCACTTTTGGGAACTAACGTCTCACCGGCATCCTTTTCCATGGTAATACCAAAGCTCAGACGGTTATAAAAGGTATATCTGTATTTAAACAGCACTTTATCCTGGCTGCCCAGGTACTTCGCGTTGGGATTAAAGGGTATTAAGGAGTCGGCTTGTGATGAAGAGTATCCTTGCTGTTGCTGTAAAGTCCTTTGATAACGTGTAAGAATCCGGTGATCGCCACGGGTAACAAGGTTTTGCAGCGTGAGCTTATAAATCTCTGTATTTATTTTAAAGGAAATGTAAGGTTCCAGTTTTCTGATAAGTGTTGAATCAAACCCTTCAACAAGGTTAAGCTCATAGATGCCGGTCAACTCACCATACTGTTCAATATAACGTTTAATATTATTGGCTTGTATGTCATTTAGCTGTAACTGCTTAAGCTCTTGCTCTGTGGCATCGTTGATGTTGACAGGATGCCTTAGGTATTGTGAAATTTCATCTATAAAGTCAGAGTAATCAGCATCTGAGAGGTTCTTTTCAGCCTCTGTTTTAACCGTCAACTGTTCGATGGCTTCCTCTAAAACGGGTTCCTGGCAATATCCTGCATGGATCATCCATATAAGACTGATTGTCAGCAAGACCTTTCTCATCTTAGAATTTGTAAGTTAAAGAAGCCTGAGGACTGAAACCAAGCACCTGGTGATAGGAAGCGCTGAAATCCATAACCAGGTTGCCGGTACAAACACCCACGCCAAATGAAACGGTAGCAGGGTTTGTGGCAATACCAGCTCTTAAGTTGACAACAGGAGTTAACTGATACTCAAAACCTGATCTTAAAACAGCTTTATGGTCTATGTTCTTTTCGGTTTCAGCGGTAATCATGAATTTTTTGGTGACACTATAGGCGGCCCCCATACGAAATATAGCCGGAGCTCTTTCATCGGTATTCCCGGATATCTTAGCATGGACCGGATTGTAAATATGGACGCCCAATGTAAGTTTGGGACTAATATTGCTCAATGCACCTGCTTCGAAGGTAACAAAGCTGTGATTCCCATAATTTTCATCAAGATGTATCATACAGTAATCTAACTGTACTCCCAAAGAAAGATATTTACCCATCCCTTTGGCATAGGCCAGGCCTATTTTGCTCTCATTGTAAGCAGAGAATCCGAAGTGCGTAAAGCTTAAACCAAGGGCACCTGCTTCAAAAGGGCAGGCAAATGCGGCAGCTTTGTATCCAAGTTCCTTCAACAGGTAGCGATTCTCATAGTAAAAGCCTGCCTGTGCCTGCGTAATATGGGCTAACCCTGCCTGATTATTGAATGCTGACCATAAATCAGAAAGGCATACAGATGAGTTGCTCATGGATGCTGATCGTGAACCGACAGGCCTGTTTTCACCTCCTGCAAAGGAGGGCGCCAGGGCTATTATAAATAAAAAGGACATTAAATAGACCCTGATCATTTATGTGATAATTTATATGTAAATGTAGTCTTTTCTGGTTATAATTTATTTGGCAGGACAATTATTATAAATCACCAATCAACTTACCTTTGAACATCCGGTTATGAACTCATGTTATGGAGCACTGCAGTTTATCTTTTGCATCTGGTACATTCAAAAAGATTTGGTTTTGCACTCATATTATGGAGCAACGCGGATTAAAAAGCATAATGCAACATTTTTCTTTATTGAGTAACCCGGATATAAATCACCAATCAACTTACCTTTGAACATCCGGTTATGAACTCATGTTATGGGGCACTGCGGTTTATCTTTTGCATCTGGTACATTCAAAAAGATTTGGTTTTGCACTCATGTTATGGAGCAACGCGGATTAAAAAGCATAATGCAACATTTTTCTTTATTGAGTAACCCGGATATAAATCACCAATCAACTTACCTTTGAACTTGTACTTATAGTTTAACACAGATGGATAAAATATTACAATTTCTCACAGCCCTAAGAGAAAACAACAACCGCGAATGGTTTGAACAGAACAAAGACTGGTATTTGCAGGTAAAAGCTAAACATGAGCAGTTACTGGAGAAGATAATTAAAGAACTCAGCAAATTTGATGTTGTGGCAGGAACCCCGGCAGCAAAAGACTGTATTTTCAGGATATATCGTGATGTCAGGTTCAGTAAGGATAAGCTGCCTTATAAAACACACATGGGCGCATTCATAGCGGCAGGGGGACGCAAGAGCATAAGGCCGGGCTATTATCTGCACATTGAACCCGGCAACTCAATGATTAGCGGAGGAGTATATAGTCCACAGCCGGATGTTTTAAAGAAACTTCGTGATGAAATATACTTTAATTCAGAGACTTTTAAAAACATCCTGAACGACAAAGCTTTTAAGGAAATGTTCGGCAATCTATGGGAGGATAAGCTTATAAGGAGCCCCAAGGACTATGATCCGTTATTCCCTGATATTGATTTGTTAAAATACAAGAGCTATTCGGTAATGAGGAGCCTGGATGATAAAGAAGTAATATCGGAGCAGTTTATTCCTATTGTGCTGGATGCCTGTAAAACAATGCTAAACTTTAATGTCTTTTTAAATAATGCTTTGTTAGAATAAAACAACCCGGCTATGTGAACAGTCGGGTTGGTTATCTCAATCAGCTTAATGTGCCAATAAATGTACGGTGTAATTTCACACTTTTTAACAGTTGTTTAATATTTTAAGGCAATTTTAATTTTAGTGTGTTTACTGATCTTCTATTGCAATATTCAGGATTGATAAACAACATGATAGACAAATCAAAAGATA
>JBAXYX010000114.1:0-7494 GCA_041670625.1 Lentimicrobiaceae bacterium
TAGAAGTATTTCGCCGGGTTTAAGGTTTTTACTGAGCGTTTTTGCTGATTCGCCCATACAGTCATCGGCAAATTTTACTTCTTGTCCTACTACCTGACTCAGGTAGGGGAGGATATGTTTAAGGGATAGCTTGTTCTCGAAATTCTTTTTAGGCCGACCTAAATGCGACATCAGAATAACTGAGCCACCGCCATTTAATATTTTACGAATGGTTGGCAGTGCAGCATCTATACGGGTAGTGTCAGTGATTTTAAGCCCATCGTTTAAGGGCACATTGAAATCAACTCTTACCAAAGCCCGCTTTCCCTTAAAATCATATGAATCAATGCTTTTCATAATTCAATATATTTGTTATTGTGGTTACGAAGATAACCAAAATCATAATACATAGCAACTTAAATTAACCTTAAGCCTAAAACTTGATTATCTTTGCAGATTATAAACATTTGAATCAATGGATAATTTTGACGGTAATATCATTTCTAAACTGCCAGCTACAAGTACCAGTATTTTCGCTGTAATGAGTGGACTGGCAAACGAACATAATGCTATCAATTTATCGCAGGGATTTCCTGATTTCCCAATCAGTGAGGAGTTGATAAAGCTGGTGAATGCCAACATGATGAAAGGAAATAACCAATATGCTCCAATGCCTGGTATCCTTCCATTAAGGGAGGAGATTTCAGAAATGTTCCACGACAAATACAAAGTTAATTATAACCCTGATACTGAAATCACTATTACAGCGGGTGCTACCCAGGGATTATTTACTGCTATCACAGCTTTTATTCGTCCCGGTGATGAAGCTATTATTTTTGAACCGGCTTATGATTGTTATGGCCCTGCTATAAAACTGCAAGGGGGTATGGTTAAGTATGCTGAACTCAAACAACCTGATTTTACTATTAACTGGGATACCTTGCCGGCACTTATTTCGGGTAATACCCGAATGATCATTCTTAATTCACCCCACAACCCTACCGGCAACGTGATTCGTTCATCTGATCTGAAAAAGCTTGAAACGCTTACCAAGGATATGGATATTATCATACTTAGCGATGAGGTTTATGAGCATATTATTTTTGATAATCTGAAGCATGAAAGTATTTGTAAATATCCGGGTCTGGCTTCACGTACAATTATTGTAGGTTCTTTTGGTAAAACTTTTCACGCTACAGGCTGGAAGTGCGGATTCGTGTTAGCACCATCAAACCTGATGGCAGAATTCAGAAAGATACATCAGTTTGTCGTTTTTGCTGTCAATACGCCTGTTCAGTATGCTATTGCAGAATTTCTGAAAAATAAGGAGAACTACATTCATTTAGGTGCTTTTTATCAGAAGAAGCGTGATTCATTCCTTGAACTTATCAAACCCTCTCGTTTCAAAATTATCCCTGCTAAGGGTACTTACTTCCAATTGCTCGATTATAGTGCTATTAGTGATGAAAAGGAACTGGATTTTGCTATTCGCCTTACCAAAGAATATGGAATTGCTTCTGTTCCTGTTTCCTCTTTTTATCATAACCAAACGGATAACAAGATGCTCCGTTTCTGCTTTGCCAAGACCGATGAAACCATGAAAAAAGCAGCAGATATATTGTGTAAGATATAACCTCCCTAACCTAACGAGTATGCTACAACAATCCCTGAATGTTACTATTGTACAAGCGCCTCTTGTTTGGGCCGATAAAGCAGCGAACCTCGACTATTTTACCCGTAAATTAAAACATTTACAAGTTTCAACTGACCTGATAGTACTGCCCGAAATGTTCACCACAGGGTTCATTACTGACCCTGAACAAATAAGTGAAACCATGGACGGGCAGGTTATGCAATGGATGGCTCAGACTTCGGCCAGATTGAATTGTGTGATTACCGGCAGCATTGCCATGAAGGAATGGAATTGTTATTTTAACAGGCTGATATGGATGCGCCCCGATGGTACCTTCGAAAAATATGATAAGCATCATCTGTTTAGAATGGGTAATGAGGATAAGCGGTTCACACAAGGCTTAGGTTCATTGATAGTTGATTTGAAGGGATGGAAAATAAAACCTTTGGTATGCTATGATTTGCGATTCCCGGTTTGGAGCAAAAACACGCTCGTTAATAACAAATATGAGTATGATATACTCATTTATGTTGCTAACTGGCCGGCCAGTAGAAGTTATGCCTGGCAGACTTTGTTGTCAGCCAGGGCTATTGAAAACCAGGCTTATTGCATTGGAGTAAACAGGATTGGCGATGATGGCAAAGGTATTCCTCATGTTGGTGGTTCGGTGATTCTTGATTTTAAAGGGAAACTATTGTCTGGTTGTGAAGATAAACAACCTGATATTGTAACCCATACCATTGATTATGAATCTCTAAACAGTTACCGTGAACGCTTTAAGGTAGCTCTTGATTGGGATGATTTTACCGTTAGTGGCAAGTAGACTTGGTTATTTCGTTAAATGGATCACTGCGTTTGGTGGTGCTCAAATTATTACGCTTTGCTCTTTGCGCTAAGCGCTACGCTTTTAAAATTGTAAGGTAAAAATTATGCGTTTTGAAGATTCCAATTTTAATCCTTTAATAAAGAAGAACCTGTCGGAGATGGGTTTCCGCAGGCCTACAGATATACAGTTTAAGGCAATCCCTCCAATTATGAAAGGTGAGGATGTGTTGGCAATTGCACAAACTGGAACCGGTAAAACGGCTGCTTTCGTTATACCTATTGTCAACCAGCTTCTTAAGGAGAAGAACGAAGGGGAGGTGCGTTGTATGGTTATGGTGCCTACCCGCGAACTTGCTTTGCAGATTACGGAAGTGTTTGAAATGATTGCCAAAGATAGTGAATTGCGTGTTCTTTGCGTTTACGGTGGTGTAGAGCAGGATCCACAAATAGAGCAACTTACTAAAGGGGTGGATATACTGGTAGCTACTCCCGGCCGAATGTTTGACCTTACCAGCCAGGGGTATATCACTACGGATAAAGTTAAAATACTGGTGCTCGATGAAGCTGATCATATGCTTGATCTGGGATTTATTCATGATATCAGGCAGCTTGTTACCAAATTGCCTAAAAAGCGTCAAACACTCTTCTTTTCTGCAACCATTGACCATGAAATCAAAAAACTCGCTTATTCACTGGTCAAAGATGCCATTCGTATACAAATATCACCTAAGGATCCTGTTGCAAAGAACATTGACCATTTTGTGACTTTCATTGAAATGGACGATAAAAGATTCTTTCTTGAACGGATGATCAATGAACACCCGGGTAGTAAAATACTGGTATTTGTTCGTACTAAAGTGCGTGCCGACAGAGTTTGCGCTGCTCTTCAACGAGTTGAAATACCCAGTGTAACTATGCATGGCGATAAGGATCAGAAGGAGCGAGAACATGCCCTTGAGCAATTTAGGAATGGCGACGTTACTATATTGATAGCAACAGATGTTACAGCCCGCGGTATTGATATTGATGATGTGGAGTTTGTAATCAACTATGACTTACCCGAAAACCCGGAGTACTATGTGCACCGTGTGGGTCGTACCGGCAGAGGTACCAAGCGGGGAACCGCCATTTCTTTTTGCAGTGAAGAGGAAAAACCAGTACTGGAAGAGATTGAGGCCTACCTTACCAAAAAGATTGACGTGCTCGACATCTCAAAAAAAGACTACTCTGCCACCATTAGCTTCTCTTCACAAGGTACTGATGACTGGAAATCACTGATCAAAGAAGCGGTGATTGAACAGGAAAAGTGGGATAAGAAGAAGAAAAAACCATTTAAGAAGAAGTGATTTTAGTTACCCTTTAGGTACTCCTTAACTTTTAATCACTAATTTAAACGGTAAACCGATCGAAGCGAGCGCACCGAATCCAATACCTCTTTAGCTTTTAATCACTAATTTAAATCCAATCCCATGAACGTTGATTAGTTCAACATTGGGATCATCTTTGAGGTATTTGCGTAATTTGGCAATATACACATCCATACTGCGGGCGTTGAAGTAGCTATCGTCCTGCCATATTTTGTTAAGGGCGAAACTGCGATCAAGGGTTTCATTGATGTTTTCACCCAACAACCTCAGTAATTCATTTTCTTTGGAGGTAAGGCGTTGTTCAACACCGTTAATTTTCAGGATCTGAAGGTTATAGTCAAAGTCGAAGTTCCCTATTTTAAATGTTTTGCTGCCGGTAGTCCCACTTCCTGAACGGCGGAGGATTGCTTCCATGCGCATAAGCAACTCGTCCATGCTAAAAGGTTTGGTGAGGTAATCATCGGCACCGGCCTGGAATCCTTTGAGTTTATCCTCTTCCAGCGACTTGGCTGTCAGGAAAAGGATGGGTATCTGGCGGTCATGCTGCCTGATTTCTCTGGCAAGGGTAAAGCCGTCTTTTACCGGCATCATAACATCAACAACGCAAAAGTCATACTTCTCACGGATAAACTGATCATAAGCTTCTTGTCCGTTGATGCATAACCGGGTGGTATAGCCCTTAGCTTCCAGGTATGACTTGAGAATAGTGCCCAGGTTGCGGTCATCTTCCGCCAATAATACTTTTACTTTTTCAGTTTCCATGGTACAAATTTACGAAATCATGCGTCATGCGGCAACCAAATTCTGAATGTGGAGCCTTTACCGGGTTCACTTTCAACCGTTACCTTACCTGCATGTTTATCAATAATGAATTTTACATAACTCAATCCCAACCCGAAACCCTTCACATTATGCACATCACCGGTCGGAACCCTGTATAGCTTGTCAAATATCTTCTTTTGATTTGCTTTGTTAATACCAACGCCATTATCAGTTATACTTATCAGTACCCCGTTATTGTGATTCTGTGTCAATACTGTGATCAGTGGTTTGCGGGGCGAGTATTTATTGGCATTGTCGAGCAGGTTGTTAATCACATTGGTTATATGCACTTTGTCAGCACTAATAACAGGATCAGGGGCATCAAAAACCGTACTGATACTACCATCACGTATCTCAACCTGGATAGCAATTTTACGCGCAATATCTTCAATGATGGTGTGTATATTGATAGGCTCTTTTTTAAGCTTAAGTTGTCCTTTTTCAAGAATGGCAGTTTGCAGTATCTTTTCAGCCATAACTCCTAAACGCTTATTTTCCTCGCTTATTATGTCAATATATGAATGTACGAATTCGTCGGTCTTGGGTACTGATTTATCGTTCAATACTTCGCACGCAAGTGAAACAGTGCTGATTGGGGTTTTGAACTCATGAGTCATGTTGTTGATAAAATCATTCTTCATTTCCGACAGCTTCTTTTGCCTGATAATGGCGATGATCACAATCATGAAAGCAAAAATAATCACCAGCATCAACAATCCTGAAATGGTGAGAATACTGCTCATCTGTATCAGGAGGTACCTTGTTTGATTAGGGAAATACAACAACAGGTAATCGGGTGGCGAATAATTGTTGGCGGGGAATAGTTTGAAATACATGCCATCTTCCAGTAATGATTTCCTGAAATTGGGATTTTTCTCAATCACCATCAGGTTACGTCCCTTGCTAAATACACCAAATTCGTAATCCGTATTAATCCCTTTGTTTTCAAGTGATGTGCGAAGCAGGGTATCAAGCTTGCCTTTGCTTATCCAGTTTTCGATGTATGGACTAAAGGGGCTGTTGAACATTTCCTCGAACACCTGATTCAACAGAAATTCCTTTTTGCGGCTCAACTGCCTGGCCCGATCGCTCAGTTTATTATTCGGGTTTTTGGAATCTTGGTCCTTAGGGAAATTCAAGCTTGAGGAATCTGACTTTTTAACAAGCTTCCATTCATTGTCCTTTAGTTCTTCACCCCATTCCTGTTTCCTGCTATAGCTTATTCTTCCTGTATCATTATCCGTAATTTCGGTGCGGCCTGTTTCAAGGTAAATCAGGTAATCAAGGGAATCAATGGAACGTAATAAGTTATTGTATTCTAAGTTTTTACGTATCTGCCGGTTAATTTCTTCCTTTTCAATGCGTGACATCAAATCGGTCACAGCCTCTGAAACACTCCGCTGAAAGTCAGCTTGTCGTAATGTTACTGCACTCTTTACCCAATAGGCTTGAATACCTACTAAAACAACAATTGCGATGCTGACAATCAGAGTGATTAATACAATAATCCTACGGTTCATGATTACAAAGGTAAATGACCTTATCGTTTGTATATCTTTGACTTAACATCTTTTAACGTTTGTTACGCTTCATTAACACGTTGAAAGTCCGTCCGACCATACCTTTGCATTGTGAAAAGTGATTAATAAACCAATGATTTATATCGGTGTGTGTGAAGTAAATTAATTTGGTTTTGTTGTGTGAGGAATATCAAAAGCAGCTCTAAACGAGCTGCTTTTGTTTTGTGTGCTGTTCATCATTCATGATAATCCGGTACTGACTAAGCTTTCTGATTGTGCCGGGAATACACTCAACTTCTGCCGGGAATACATTCTATTAGTGCCAGGAATAATTTCTACTTGTACTTTTATTGAATTCTGCCTACCCTTACCATGCTTTCTGAATGTGCTGATAATACTTTCTGAATGTGCTGATAATGCTTCCTGCTTATACTGTCAATAATTTCTACTAGAGTTAACATTGCTTCTTACTTGCGTTAACATTGCTTCCTACTTGTGCTGACCATGATTTCTGTAGGTTATTTCATGACTTACACGTGGTAGCTATTTTGCTTTTATATAGCTGTCAAAATTTGACCAAGTTTAAACCATGATCAGAATGAGTTTAGATTAGATGTTTTTCAAGCCAACTATATCCAAATTATGGACTAACTATTGACTAACCATGGACTAATTATCGACATACAATGAACTAACAATGAACTAACAATGGAATAACAATGGATAAACAATGAACAAACATTGAACTAACAATGGACAAACAATGGACTAATTATAAACTAACTATATAACAACTATTAACCAACTACAGACCAAGTACAGATCAAGTACAGATAATTACTGTAGTTAGTGTGTAGTTGATTTGTATTTGATGTGAAATTAGATTGAAGTTAGATTGAAGTTGAAGCATAGTTGAGGCATAGTTGAAGTATAATTAAGGCATCGTTAAGCTATAGCCGGGATATTGCTAAGCCATTGGTGAATGTGATGAAAGCCCCTTGAAAATGCAGTGAGTACACTAATATTACGCTATGAATAAGATAAGGATACACTGCGGAAACGTTACAAATATGTTGAGGATACGATAAGGATATACTGCGGAAACGTTACAAATATGTTGAGGATACGATAAGGATACACTGCGGAAACGTTACAAATTATTGCTGTCCGATAAAAACGTAAAAACATAAAATAACCGTTCAGATTGCCCGTAAAATGGTAAACCGAATTATTTTTTTGAAAAGTAAGCCCTTCTAATTAAAAAGAGACGGTTCTGGAGGTGAAGAATTAAACTGATGAATGATTTGTAGCCATGCCTTTTCTGAAAAGCAGTCAGCGTTCAGCGCTA
>JBAXYX010000115.1:0-7456 GCA_041670625.1 Lentimicrobiaceae bacterium
GTTTTAATGTTTCAGCAAGTGAAATGACTTCAGGTGAAATCCTTGAATCAATGCGTTCCTATATCAAAGATCCTGAAGCCTGGGAGTCATTACGTAATTTACTTTTCCTTTCTGATATGGCTAAGTTCGCCAAAGCGCAACCCAGCCCTCAAGAAAACGAACGGAGTATTTTTTATGGAATTGGAATAGTCACCCATACTAAGCCAGAGGTTATTGAAATTCAAAAGCTCCAAGATGATCATGAAGCTAAACCTCAGGATTTTAACACAGAAAACAAGAAAGATAGTAAAGCTTAATAAACCATGTTTGAACACATTAAATTTGCTAATCCTGAAGCTTTTTTATTGCTGTTGCTTATTCCTGCAGCGATAGCATGGTATTGGTACAGGGGTTCAAAAAGCTACCCTACCCTTCAAATTTCCGATCTTTCAATTTTTCCGAAAAAGAGGAGTCGCTTTAAAGAATTCCTTTTATATTCCCTATGGATGATCCGTGTTATTGTATGGTCATTATTGATAGTTGCTCTCGCAAGGCCACAATCCACCTCTTCACATCAAAATTTTAGTGTGGAAGGAATTGACATCATCACTGCTATGGACATATCTGGCAGTATGCTTGCAGAGGATTTTAAACCTAACCGTTTGGAAGCATCCAAGGATGTTGCCAAAGAGTTTATCAAGGGCCGTATCAGCGACCGAATCGGATTAGTTGTTTTTAGTGGTGAAAGCTTTACACAATGTCCTTTGACTACAGACCATGCAGTTCTACTCAGCCTGATCGATGAGATCAAGAGCGGGATGATTGAAGATGGCACCGCAATTGGTGATGGGTTAGGCACTGCCGTAAACCGTTTAAAAGAAAGCCAGGCCAAGAGCAAAGTGATTATTTTATTGACTGATGGTGAAAACAATAGTGGATTCATTGATCCCCTGTCAGCCGCTGAAATAGCAAAAGTATACAACCTCCGTGTTTATACTATTGGCATTGGAACCATTGGAACGGCACCTTACCCTGTTGAAACGCCATTTGGTATACAATACCAGAATATGGAAGTTCGGATAGATGAGAAATTACTTGGCCAGATTGCCGATATGACAGGTGGTAAGTATTTCAGGGCTACCAATAAAAAGAGTTTAGAGGAAATTTACAAGGAAATTGACCAATTGGAAAAATCAAAGATTGATGTTACTGAATTCAGGAAAAAGAAGGAAGAATTTCTGCCTTTTGCTCTTGGCGCTCTTTTACTCCTTGTGATTGATTTCTGTATTTCATCAACCCTGTTGCGTCGATTCCCATAATACTAAAGAAAAAAGAAATGTTTAGGTTTGAGCATCCTATATATCTGCAATTGTTATGGCTACTACTAGTTTTAGTCGTCATTTATTGGTTTTATCACCGTTGGAAGAAGAAGACTTTCAAACAACTGGGTGATGAAGCTGTGATTTCACTCTTGATGCCGCACCGTTCAGATTGGAGAAGTAATTTCAAGTTTTTACTGAACTTATTAACCATTGTGTCTATTTTACTCGCTTTAGCTAATCCTCAAATAGGCTCTCAACTTGAAAAAGTAAAACGCAAAGGGATCGATATAGTGATCGCCCTTGATGTGTCAAATAGTATGCTGGCCCAGGATATTAAACCTAACCGTTTGGAACGAGCCAAACAATCCATAGGTCATCTGATTGATGATCTTGAAAATGATCGCATCGGGTTAATTGTCTTTGCAGGCAAAGCATACACTCAACTACCCATCACTACTGATTATGAAGCTGCAAAACTGATGCTTTCCACGGTCTCAACAAGCATGGTTCCAGTGCAGGGGACCTCCATTGGTCAGGCAGTAGAAATGGCCTCTTCAGCTTTTAATGTTGAGAAAACCGGAAAAGCAATTATTGTAATCACTGATGGTGAAACTCATGATGAGGAAGCATTGAAAAAGGTAAGCGAGGCTGCTGATAAAGGGATCAGAGTATTCTCAATAGGCTTAGGGCTTGCAGACGGCGCTCCTATACCGGTGTACAGTAATGGCGCGATTGTGGGGTTTAAAAAAGACAAATCTGGTTCCACTATCATCACCAGACTTGATGAAACCATGCTTCAGCAAATTGCAAATACCGGCAAAGGAATGTATGTCAGGGCAAACAACTCACAGATAGGGCTCAACAGAATTTTTGATGAGATCAAAAGAATGGAAGCAAACACTTATGACGTTAAGAGCTACTCCGATTATGAGGACAGGTACCAGTACTTCATTGTTCTTGCCTTGATACTTATTTTTGTTAATTTTATAATTAATGAACGTAAAAGTCGTTTTGCCGATAAGTTTTCGTTACTTAATCCAACCGATGTAAAGAAGAAATGAAAATACTAATCTACATATCAGCACTTATCTTATTGAGCTTTGAAGGCTATTCGCAGTCTGAAAATTCAGATGTCAGACAGGGCAACAAGCAATATAAGCATGGCAAATTTAAGGATGCTGAAATTAATTACAGAAAGGCTCTCGAGAAGTCACCTCAATCTGTTAAAGGTTCTTTCAACCTGGGCAACTCCTTATACAAGCAGGATAACTTTGAGGAAGCTGCCAACAACTACCTGAATTCTATCCAAAAAATAAGCCCTGATAACAAACTGCAACGTTCATCTGCTTTCCATAACCTTGGCAATGCAATGCTGAAAAGTGAAAAATACACTGAGGCAATTGATGCATACAAGAATGCGTTAAGACTTAACCCTGCTGATAACGACACCCGTTATAACCTTAGTTATGCCCTTAACAAATTGCAGCAACAGCAACAGCAACAACAAAGCGGCAATAACAAGAACGATAATAAAGATAATAAGAATAAACAAGAGCAAAAGTCACAGTCTGACAATCAACAGCAACAACCAAGTAACAACCAGGACCAGCAGCAGAAAGCTCAAATTTCAAAGAAAGATGCTGAAAGGATGTTGCAGGCTTTAAATAATGACGAACAGAAGACATTAGATAAAGTTAACAAACAAAAAGTTAAGGCTGTACCGATTCAGGTAGAAAAAGATTGGTAAGAATGACTTTAATTTGTAAATGTATTAACCATACAAAATGCGTATGAAATCTGTGAACAGAAAATTTATTTTTCCATTGCTATTGCTGGCGTTGTCAGTAATTTCAGGGTATGGTCAGCAGGTTGAATTTAAAGCTACAGCTCGTGATGAAGTTGCTGTTGGAGAACAATTCAGGCTCATTTATACGGTAAATGCACAGGCTAACGGCTTCAAGGCACCTTCAATCAGGGATTTCTCAATCATTGTCGGTCCCAACCAAAGTACCAGTAGTAGCATGCAAATCATCAATAACCAAGTTACAAGGTCAATTGAATATTCTTATACGTTTGTACTTCAAGCTAACAAAGAGGGAACTTTTACGATCAACCCGGCATCCGTTAATGTTGATGGGAAAAGTCGTCAATCAAACCCAGTCACCATCAAAGTGGTTAAGGGGAGTCCACAGCAAGGAAATGATAACCAAGGCACTGCACAATCAGCACCTGATATCAGTTCGAAAAACCTGTTTGTTAAAGCTTCCGTTAATAAGAACAGCCCATACCAAGGGGAACAGGTTATAGTTACCTACAAAATATATACTCGTATTCCTGTTTCGGAGTATAGTGTGACAAAAATCCCTGCCCTAACCGGTTTTTGGACAGAAAACTTAATGAAGGACAATACACCGCTCAAACAATACCGTGAAACAATAAACGGTGCTGAGTATGTTGTTGCTGAATTTAAAAAAGATGCCCTGTTTGCCCAAAAAAGTGGCAAATTAAAGATTGCCCCTCTCGAGCTTGATGTAATAGCACAGGTGGAACGTAAAACCAAGAGAGCACGTACCAACGATCCTTTTTTTGACAACTTCTTCAATGACAGCTTCTTTGGCAGCGCTTACCAAAATGTAAGAAAAACGCTCTATTCTAACTCCATTATTCTTAATGTTAAGCCATTGCCGGTTGCAGGTAAATCAAATGATTTTAGCGGAGCAGTCGGTGATTTTAAGATCACTTCTTCTATAGACAAAAAGACCGTCAAAGCCAATGATGCGCTTACTTTACGATTTACAGTAAGCGGGCGAGGTAATCTTAAGTTTATTGACAAACCCAATATCATATTCCCGACTGATTTTGATGTATATGATCCGCGAATAGTGGATAACATCAACACTACAGCATCAGGGATGTCAGGTAAAAGAACATTTGAATTTCTCATTGTGCCCCGCAATCATGGTAGCTATACTATTAAGCCGGCATCATTTGTATATTTTGATCTTGATAATGGTAAATACAAAACCTTAAGGTCTGCTGAATTTAAAATTACGGTTGAAAAAGGAGTAGGAGGTGGCAGCTATGTCGGTGCAGGTAATGATAAGGAAGACTTTAAGTATATTGGAACTGATATCAGGTATATTAACACTGATATATTGAACTTGCGACCGGTAAACATGTTTCTGTTTGGAAGTATAAAGTTCTGGATTCTCTTCATGCTCCCATTCGTTCTTTTTATTATTTTCCTTGTAACCTGGCAAAAAGAGCTGAAAAAGAGAGGAAATATTGCCCTAATGCGAAACAAGAAAGCCACAGGCGTAGCCCGAAAGCGTTTAAAAGCTGCTGAGCAATATCTAAAGCAGGGTAATCAACAATCCTTCTGTACGGAAATTTCCAACGCATTATGGGGTTATATAAGCGATAAATTTAACATTAGCCGTTCAGCACTTTCAATAGATTCTGTTTCTGAAGCACTTCAAAAACAGAATGTCAAAGCAGATCTGATATCTAAATTTGTCAGCACACTTAACAATTGTGAATTTGCAAGGTTCGCTCCCGGTGATAAATCGCAGGTTATGGATAATCTGTATACTGAAGCCCTTCAAGTGATCACACAAACTGAACAAGAATTAAAATAAGATGAAAAAAATTGCTTTACTGTTTATATTTACTTTCCTTGCTGTCGGTTTATTAATGGCAGAACCTCAGGCAGATATTAACAAAGCCAATAAAGCCTACCAGGAAGGCTTTTATGAAAATGCAATTTCCCTCTATGAAAAAGTGATTCATGAAGGTTATACTTCATCCGAGCTTTATTACAACCTGGGTAATGCTTATTTCAAAACTGACCAAATACCTTCAGCAATCCTATATTATGAAAGAGCAAAAAAACTGGACCCTAATAATGAGGATATATTATACAATCTTAGAGTAGCCAATAATAAGATTATTGATAAAATTGATCAGTTGCCCCAATTGTTTTATCAACAATGGTGGAGCAATGTGAAACAGTTATTTTCACCTGATGGATGGGCAGTTAATACTATCGTCTTGCTATTCCTCTTTTTTGCTATTGTAGTGGCTTTCCTACTTTCGGGCTCAGTTAAAGTAAGGAAAATATTGTTAACATCAGGATTATTAATCGTTCTGGTTACCGTGCTCGTTTTTATTATTTCTATCCAAACCTATGACGATGCAAATAATAAACGTGAAGCAATTGTGTACACAGCATCCTTACCTGTAAAAAGTTCACCTGAGGAATCTGGAATTGATCTTTTCGTTATTCATGAAGGGCTTAAGGTTCAAATAATTGATGAACTCAGTGGTTGGAAGGAAATTAGAATTGATAACGGCAGTAAAGGGTGGGTTAAAACTGAAGCACTTAAAGCAATCTAAATTTCATATTCTCTCAAAGAAGACTTGACATAATCGTTTTTTTTATTATATTTACTGAATAAAATCAGTAACATGAAGCGGGTACTGCCGTTTATTGTATTTCTGTTGTTAAGCTACTCTTTAACAGGCCAAGATTTTTTCAATGCTCAACCTGTGGGTGGAAAACAACAATTGAATTACTTTATCAATCAGGAACTGATCTATCCTGAGGCAATGTACAACAACCATATTGAAGGAACTGTTTCATTTCACGTTACTATTGATGAAAAGGGTCATCCATCGGAAATCAGAGATATATTAAGCCCCCACCCTTCCGCTTTGCTGGAAGCAATCCGTATTTTTAAACTTATTGAATGGGCACCTGCCACACTAAGAAGTGTTCCTACTATCGATACCAGGCTATTTGAAGTGGAATTCAATATAAATAAATACAACAGGCTTTGCAAACAGCGAGGTTACAACATTATAGTAAATCCATATGAACCTGTTGACACATCGGGTAAAATTTTTTGGTACAGAAGTCTTGATGCAGTCCCCTACCCTGTGTTCCTTGAAAAGAAACAGAATTTGGCCAATTTTATTGCTTTCAATCTTAAGTATCCTGAAGCAGCTATTAAACAAAACGTAACCGGTGTTGTCAAGTTAAGTTTTGTGGTTGAAACAAATGGGAAGATTTCAAACCTCACAATTGTCAACTCAGTTGGAGCAGGATGCAACGAAGAAGCAATCAGGGTACTAAGGCTATTAAAGTGGATGCCGGGAATTCATGATCAACATGCTGTAAGAACAAGAACCAGTTTTACCGTTAATTTTAACCTTGACCGTGAGAAGAACGGTTTATTTAATCCTGTTGTGAAATCAAGTTATGGAGGATAACCTAAATAGATATCAGGCATGAAACAAATTCTACTCTTTTTTCTAATCTTCATTCCTTCAGTAACTGCAATTTCACAGACTGCTGATTCTTCATGGTCAAAAGGAGGCAAATTATCGCTCACTTTTAACCAATTATCATTAACCAACTGGGCTGCCGGTGGTGAGAACAGTTTCGGTGGAAACGGATATCTTAATCTTCATGCTAATTATAAGAAAGAGAATAAGAACTGGGATAATAACCTGGATCTTGCATATGGAATGATTAAGTTGAATGGGGCAGCTGTGAGAAAAAGCGAAGATAAAATAGATTTCTATTCAAAGTATGGGTTTAATATTTCAAAAAACCTGTTAGCAAGTGCAAATGTTAACTTCAACACCCAATTTAGTGATGGATACAAATACCCCAACGATTCTGTGGTTGTATCCACTTTTATGGCACCGGCCTACTTACAGGTAGGGATTGGTTTAGATTATAAGCCAGTAAAATACGCTTCCTTTTCTATTCTACCCTTTACCGGGCGTTTAACATTTGTGAATGATCAAACTATTGCTGACCTGGGGTCTTATGGCGTAGAACCTGCTGTTATTGACACCAATAATATTGTTATTAAACAAGGTAAAAATGTGAAGATGGAATTTGGTGGCGCTTTAATAGCTATCTTTGATAAGGAAATATTTAAAAACGTTTCCTTTAAAAGCAAATTACAACTATTTGCAAATTATTTAAAAGAACCTCAAAACATTGACGTCAACTGGGATTCAATGCTTTCGTTAAAAGTAAATAAGCATATTTCATCCAACATTGGGATAAGCATTCTTTATGACGATGATACAAATATTGTTGACAAAGACGGAAAAACAGGACCTCGTACACAAATTAAACA